>CAURWS010000120.1:0-8609 GCA_963528485.1 uncultured Pseudomonas sp.
CACACCCTTGCCCTCGGGGGGAGCCGGGTTGGTGGCTATGGCGCTGGGTCATTCACCTTTTTCTACCCTGGTTTTCCGATTGCGCCTGCAACCCGGCTCCCACAGTTGATCGCATCGACCACAAAATTTTCGCCAGGACATCACCATGACCTTCATCACCGAAATCAAAACTTTCGCCGCGCTGGGTAGCGGTGTCATCGGCAGCGGCTGGGTTGCCCGCGCCCTCGCCCACGGTCTGGACGTTGTGGCCTGGGACCCGGCACCGGGTGCCGAAGCCGCCCTGCGCAAACGCGTCGCCAACGCCTGGCCTGCCCTTGAGCAAAAAGGCCTGGCGGCGGGCGCTTCACAGGATCGCCTGAAATTTGTCGCCACCATCGAGGAGTGCGTGCGCGACGCCGACTTCATTCAGGAAAGCGCGCCTGAGCGACTTGAACTCAAGCTCGACCTGCACAGCAAGATCAGCGCAGCCGCCAAGCCCAACGCCATCATCGGCTCCAGCACCTCGGGCCTGCTGCCTTCGGAGTTCTACGAAAGCGCGATCCACCCAGAGCGCTGCGTGGTCGGTCACCCGTTTAACCCCGTGTACCTGCTGCCGTTGGTCGAGGTCGTCGGCGGCAAGAACACCGCACCTGAGGCTGTGGAAGCGGCGATCAAGGTCTATGAATCCCTTGGCATGCGCCCGCTGCACGTGCGCAAGGAAGTCCCGGGTTTCATCGCCGACCGTCTGCTCGAAGCGCTGTGGCGTGAAGCGCTGCACCTGGTCAACGATGGCGTGGCGACCACGGGCGAAATCGACGATGCGATCCGCTTTGGTGCCGGTCTGCGCTGGTCGTTCATGGGTACGTTCCTGACTTACACCCTGGCGGGCGGCGATGCAGGCATGCGTCACTTCATGGCGCAGTTCGGCCCGGCGTTGCAGTTGCCGTGGACCTATCTGCCTGCGCCTGAATTGACTGACAAGCTGATCGACGATGTGGTCGACGGCACCCGCGATCAGCTCGGAACGCACAGCATCTCGGCGCTGGAGCGTTATCGCGATGACTGCCTGCTGGCGGTGCTGGAGGCGGTGAAGACCACCAAGGCCAAGCATGGGATGGCGTTCAGCGATTAAGCCCAAACCTTTCGTCGCCCCTACCAACGCCATCGCGGGCAAGCGCGCTCCGACATTAAAACGCGATTACCTGAAGGAGCGCGCTTGCCCGCGAACAGGTAGCCCTCTCAACCCATGTCTCTCAGACGCTCCCCGGTACCGACCATGCCCGCTCTAACTACCTACAAAACGCCCATCCTCGCCGACTGGGTCGATTACAACGGCCATCTTCGCGATGCGTTTTATCTGCTGATCTTCAGCTACGCCACTGACGCTTTCATGGACCGTATCGGTTTGGCCAGCGACGACCGGACGGCCAGTGGCAATTCGCTGTTCACCCTGGAAGCCCACATCAACTATCTGCATGAAGTGAAGCTCGGCGAAGAAGTGCAAGTGCGCACCCAGATCGTCGCCCACGACCTCAAGCGCGTGCAGCTTTATCACAGCCTGTACAAGGCAGGTGGTAATGATGAACTGGCAGCCAGTGAGCAGATGCTGCTGCATGTCGATCTGGCGGCTGGCCCGAAATCGGCGCCGTTCAGTGAGCAGTCGTTGGAGGCGTTGCGACTGCTGAGCGAAGCGCAGCACGACCAACCGGCTCCGACCTATGTCGGCCGCACCATTGGCCTACCCCGCTGACGCACAACCAAAATCCAAGCCACAAAAAAGCCCGCATCGCTGCGGGCTTCGTCTTGCCGATAAACCGATCAAATAATGATCAGTTGACCTTGGCGTTCAACTCGCCTTTGGCGTAACGCTCGAACATCTTCTCCAGGGAGATCGGCTTGATCTTGGAGGCGTTGCCAGCGGTGCCGAAGGCTTCGTAACGGGCGATGCAGACGTCGCGCATGGCCGCTACGGTTTTGGCCAGGTACTTACGTGGGTCGAATTCAGCCGGGTTCTTGGCCATGAATTCGCGGATGGCACCGGTGGACGCCAGACGCAGGTCGGTGTCGATGTTGACCTTGCGCACGCCGTGCTTGATGCCTTCGACGATTTCTTCGACCGGCACGCCGTAGGTCTCTTTGATGTCGCCGCCGTACTGGTTGATGATTTTCAGCCATTCCTGAGGAACGGACGAAGAACCGTGCATCACCAGGTGGGTGTTCGGAATGCGTTTGTGGATCTCTTTGATGCGCTCGATCGCCAGGATGTCGCCGGTCGGCGGCTTGGTGAACTTGTAAGCGCCATGGCTGGTGCCGATGGCGATGGCCAGGGCGTCAACCTGAGTCTTCTTGACGAAGTCAGCGGCTTCCTCAGGGTCGGTCAGCATCTGGCTATGGTCCAGTTGACCTTCGGCGCCAACGCCGTCTTCTTCGCCGGCCATGCCGGTTTCCAGCGAGCCCAGAACACCCAGCTCACCTTCTACGGAAACGCCGCAAGCGTGAGCCATGGCGACGGTTTCCTGGGTGACGCGTACGTTGTACTCGTAGTCCGCCGGGCTTTTGCCGTCTTCGCGCAGCGAGCCGTCCATCATGACCGAGCTGAAGCCCAACTGGATCGAGCGCTGGCAGATGGCAGGGCTGGTGCCGTGGTCCTGGTGCATGACCACCGGAATGTGCGGGAATTCTTCGATGGCCGCCAGGATCAGGTGGCGCAGGAACGGGGCGCCTGCGTATTTACGCGCGCCGGCCGAAGCCTGAACGATCACCGGGGAATCGGTCTTGTCGGCCGCTTCCATAATGGCGCGCATCTGTTCCAGGTTGTTCACGTTGAATGCAGGAACGCCGTAGCCGAATTCGGCGGCGTGGTCCAACATCTGGCGCATGCTGATAAGTGCCATTGTCTGTCTCTCTCCCGGTAGGGTCGTTAATCGCGTGTGCCTGCCGTAACGGCGGCTATTCAAATTATAGGGGCGTACTGCTAGATGAGCGCCCGGTGTTGCATCGATCGGACCGCTTGATGCCTTACGGCGCCTTGCAGCCGCGACCAATCAAATCGTTGGTAGCGTCCCAGTAGACCAGGCCTTCGCCACCCTTGTTGTCGAACGCCAGCACGCCGTTGCTGTAAAGCGCACCCGAAGCACCGGGTGCGGCCTGCAAACGGAACACTTGTTCGCTCTGGTTCAGGCGAACGTCGACCTCTTTCTTCGCGGCGTCAGCGTAACGCCAGTAAACCTCGGCCTTGCTGTCGCAGACCCAATGAGTCCACGGCGCCGCCGGTTCAGAAGCTTTCATGCTGGCGCAACCGCCCAGCAGCATCAGTGTCGCAAGGGCAATCAAGCCTTTCATTACCACTCCTGGAACCCCTGCCAAACGTGACGTCGTCAGTCGCCTGGATATCCAGGGGCAGTTCTGTTTCTGATATTCGTGAAGGCTGTCAGTTCAGATTCAGCGACAGGCCACCGGCCCGACAGCGGGCATGAAATCGTATTTTTCCCAGACCTCAGGACCGCCGCGCTTGTAAACGATCGGCACGGTTTCAGCCTGCCAGCCAGCTTGATAGCAGCTGACCTGAAGCTGTTCCGGCGCACCGTTGAGCGCCGTCTGGGCTTCAGGCTTGCTTGCGCAGCCGACCAGCAAACCCGCCATGATCAACAGCGGTAATGGCTTGACCATTTCACTCCCCTTCACCCAGGCCTGACATTCAGGCCTTGGCGCGTTGTTCCAGAATTTCCACGGCTGGCAGGACCTTGCCCTCGACGAACTCGAGGAACGCGCCGCCACCGGTAGAAATGTAGGAGATGTCGTCCTTAACAGCGTATTTGTCGATTGCCGCCAGGGTGTCGCCGCCGCCCGCGATGGAGAACGCCGGGCTGTCCGCGATGGCCTTGGCCAGCGTCTTGGTGCCTTCACCGAACTGATCGAATTCGAACACGCCCACCGGGCCGTTCCACAGAATAGTCTTGGAAGATTTCAACAAATCGGCGAAATGCGCGGCAGTTTTCGGGCCAATGTCGAGGATCATGTCGTCGTCGGAGACGTCGGCGATCAGTTTGACAGTGGCTTCTGCGTCTTGAGCAAATGCTTTGGCAACCACCACGTCAACCGGCAATGGCACGCTGACCTTGGCCGCAATGGCTTTGGCGGTGTCCAGCAGGTCCGGTTCGTACAGCGATTTACCCACCTTGTGACCGGCTGCGGCCAGGAAGGTGTTGGCGATGCCGCCGCCGACGATCAGTTGATCGCAAATAGTGCTCAGGCTGTTCAGCACGTCCAGTTTGGTGGAAACCTTGGAGCCGGCAACGATGGCGGCCATTGGCTTGGCCGGGTTGCCCAGTGCCTTGCCCAGCGCTTCCAGCTCGGCGGCGAGCAGAGGGCCCGCGGCAGCGACTTTGGCGAACTTGGCCACGCCGTGGGTCGAGCCTTCAGCGCGGTGAGCGGTGCCGAAAGCGTCCATCACGAAGACGTCGCACAGCGCGGCGTATTTGTGCGCCAGCTCGTCGGCGTTCTTTTTCTCGCCCTTGTTGAAGCGCACGTTTTCGAACAGCACGATGTCGCCAGCCTTAACCTCGACGCCGTCCAGGTAATCAGCCACCAGCGGCACGTCGCGGCCCAGCGCCTTGCTCAGGTACTCGGCAACGGGCTTGAGGCTGTTCTCGGCAGAAAATTCACCTTCGGTCGGACGACCCAGGTGTGAGCAGACCATGACGGCAGCGCCCTTTTCCAGCGCCAGTTTGATGGTCGGCAGCGAAGCAAGAATGCGTGCGTCGCTGGTGACGACACCGTCCTTGACCGGGACGTTGAGGTCTTCGCGGATCAGCACACGCTTACCTTGCAGGTCGAGGTCGGTCATCTTCAACACGGTCATGAGGCGTTCCTGTGTTTATTACTGTTGTTTATGGATACTGCGCAAATAGTGATCAGCGACGTCCAGCATTCGATTGGCAAAACCCCATTCGTTGTCGAACCAAGCCAGCACGTTGACCAGGCGCGGACCGGAAACCCGTGTCTGGCTGGCATCGATGATGGCCGAATGAGGGTCATGGTTGAAATCACAGCTGGCGTGCGGCAATTCGGTGTAGGCCAGCAAGCCTTTGAGCGGGCCGCGGGTGGCAGCCTCGCGCAGGATGCGGTTGATCTCGACCGCATCGGTATCACGCGCCACCTGCAGCGTGATGTCCAGACATGACACGTTCACCGTCGGCACACGAACTGCTTTGGCCTGAATTCGGCCGGCAAGTTCCGGAAGCAGCCGCTCGATGCCACGCGCCAGACCAGTGGACACCGGAATGATCGACTGGAACGCCGAGCGCGTACGACGCAGATCCTCATGATGATAGGCGTCAATCACGGGTTGGTCGTTCATCGCCGAGTGAATCGTGGTGATGGTGACGTATTCCAGGCCCAGCTCGCGGTTGAGCAGGTCCAGCAGGGGCACGCTGCAGTTGGTGGTGCAAGACGCGGCCGAGACCAACAACTCGTCGCCGGTCAGGGTTTGCTGGTTGATGCCGTAAACGATGGTGGCGTCGACATCCGCCTCGCTGGCCATCGGCTGGGAGAACAACACACGCGGCGCACGGGCGGACAGAAAACGTTCGCCATCGGCACGGGTGTTGTAGACACCCGAGCACTCGAGCACCAGATCGACGTCCAGTTCGTTCCAGTCGATGCCTTCCGGCGTCGCGCTGCGAAACACTTTGATGACGTGATCGTTGATGTGCAGAAAATCGCCTTCGACCCGTACTTCGCCCGGAAACCGGCCGTGTGTGGAGTCAAAGCGCGTGAGGTATTCGAGACTGGCCATGTCGGCCAGATCGTTGATCGCCACCACTTCAAAGCCCGCCTTCGCACCTCGCTCGCACAGCGCGCGCAGCACGCAGCGGCCGATCCGACCGTAACCATTGAGGGCGACTTTAAAGGGGCGTGACTGAGGCATGGGGTTCTCGCAAAAGCGGGAGTTACACAAATCCCCTGTAGGAGCGCGCTTGGCCTGGGCCGCACCCGGACGATTGCATTTTTCCAGACACACATCTGGCGCCTGAAACAACGCTATCGCGGGCAAGCGCGCTCCTACAGAGAGAGCGCAGGCTTCTTAGTCTTCCAGCAGCTCTTCAGCCGTGCTGATGACGTTCTCCAGCGTGAAGCCGAACTCTTCGAACAGCGCAGGCGCAGGGGCCGACTCGCCGAAGGTGGTCATGCCGATCACGCGGCCTTCCAGACCGACATACTTGTACCAGTAGTCGGCGTGGCCGGCTTCGATGGCGATACGGGCGCTGACTTCCAGCGGCAGAACCGACTGCTTGTACAGCGCGTCCTGGCTTTCGAAAACGCTGGTGCACGGCATGGAAACCACGCGCACGTTCTTGCCTTCAGCGGTCAGCTTGTCGAATGCCTGAACGGCCAGGCCGACTTCGGAACCGGTAGCGATCAGGATCAGGTCAGGCTCGCCGTTGCAGTCACGCAGCACGTAGCCACCACGGTTGATGTTCTCCAGTTGCAGGGCATCACGTGCCTGGTGAGGCAGGTTCTGACGGGAGAAGATCAGCGCCGACGGGCCGTCGTTACGCTCGATGGAATGCTTCCAGGCCACGGCCGATTCCACGGCGTCGGCTGGACGCCAGGTGTCGAGGTTCGGCGTGGTGCGCAGGCTGGTCAGTTGCTCGATCGGCTGGTGCGTCGGGCCGTCTTCGCCCAGACCGATGGAGTCGTGGGTGAACACATAGATGACGCGCTTCTTCATCAGCGACGACATGCGCACCGCGTTGCGGGCATATTCCATGAAGATCAGGAAGGTTGCGCCGTACGGCACGAAGCCGCCGTGCAGGGCGATACCGTTCATGATCGCGCCCATGCCGAACTCACGCACACCGTAGTGCAGGTAGTTGCCGCTGGCGTCTTCGCCGGTGATGGACTTGCAGCCTTTCCAGATGGTCAGGTTGGAACCGGCCAGGTCAGCCGAACCGCCGAGGAACTCAGGCAGTAGCGGGCCGAGGGCGCTCAGGGCGTTCTGGCTGGCTTTACGGCTGGCGATGGTTTCGCCCTTGGCGTTGACTTCAGCCACATAGGCTGCGGACTTCTCGGCGAAGTCGGCTGGCAGCTCGCCGCTCATGCGACGGATCAGCTCGTTGGCCTCGGTCGGGAACGCTGCGGAGTAAGCCGCGAAGCGCTGGTCCCACTCGGCTTCGGCCGCCAAGCCTTTTTCCTTGGCGTTCCACTCTTTGTAGATGTCGGCCGGGATTTCGAACGGACCGTGGGTCCATTTCAGCGCAGCGCGGGTCAGGGCGATTTCGTCGTTGCCCAGCGGTGCGCCGTGGCACTCTTCCTTGCCCTGCTTGTTCGGCGAGCCGAAACCGATGGTGGTCTTGCAGCAGATCAGCGTTGGCTGGCTGCTCTTGTGCGCGGTTTCGATGGCGGTCTTGATTTCGTCGGCGTCATGGCCGTCGACATTGCGGATCACCAGCCAGCCGTAGGACTCGAAGCGCTTAGGGGTGTCATCGGTGAACCAGCCTTCGACTTCGCCGTCGATGGAGATGCCGTTGTCGTCGTAGAACGCGACCAGCTTGTTCAGGCGCAGCGTGCCGGCCAGCGAGGCGACTTCGTGGGAAATACCTTCCATCATGCAGCCATCACCCATGAACACGTAGGTGTGGTGGTCAACGATGTTGTGGCCTGGACGGTTGAACTGTGCAGCCAGCGTCTTCTCGGCAACCGCAAAACCGACGGCGTTGGCGAAACCCTGACCCAGTGGGCCGGTGGTGGTTTCAACGCCCGGGGTGTAACCGTATTCAGGGTGGCCCGGGGTGCGGCTGTGCAGTTGACGGAAGTTTTTCAGGTCGTCGATGGACAGGTCGTAACCGGTCAGGTGCAGCAGCGAGTAGATCAGCATCGAGCCGTGGCCGTTGGACAGGATGAACCGGTCACGGTCGGCGAACAGCGGGTTGGCCGGGTTGTGTTTCAGATAATCGCGCCAAAGGACTTCAGCGATATCCGCCATGCCCATGGGGGCACCGGGGTGGCCGCTGTTGGCCTTTTGCACGGCATCCATGCTGAGTGCACGAATGGCATTGGCACGCTCACGACGGCTTGGCATCGCTGATCTCCTGGGGGGCAGAAAGAAGTGGGATCTGAAAAAGGCGGCCATTTTCCCTCAGGCACTGCTTCGGGGCAATGACAGATACAGGCTGATGCGCGATTTTCCTGCGTTGCGCGGGTTTTTCTCCCGCAAAAGAGGGGCTTCGGCCCGCAAACGGCTGATTCGCGGTGCTCGACGGTCACCGCCCATCAATCAATATCAAAACTTTTTGATATTGATCTTGCGACTCGCCCGGTCGATAACTAGACTGCCTGCCTTATGAATCTCAGTGCGCCCACGTTCAGTGTTGACCAAAGCGACGAACTGGCGGCCTTGTGCAAGGCCGGCGGCGACCCGTTGCGGCTGAATGTCCTGCGCGCGCTGTCCAACGACTCGTTCGGGGTGCTGGAGCTGGCGCAGATCTTCGCCATCGGCCAGTCGGGCATGAGCCACCATTTGAAGGTGCTGGCTCAGGCCGATCTGGTGGCGACCCGTCGCGAAGGCAACGCCATCTTCTATCGCCGCGCCCTGCCTCACACCGAGCAGACCGGCGGCAAGCTGCACG
>CAURWS010000121.1:0-8595 GCA_963528485.1 uncultured Pseudomonas sp.
TCACCTTGCGTCGTTGCAGGTGGTCGATTCCGGCAGCCAGCACGGCATGGTCTACCGCACCCTGGGCGGGCAGGCGCCGAACTTCGTCCGGCCGGTGTTGCTTGAGCGTGGCAACGTCACGGTGCTGGGCGACAACGGCCCGCTGACCACCTTCGATGCGAAGGACCCGACCGGCAGCCAGATGATCGACGATGACGAGCCCAAAGGTTTCGATGCCTGGCGCAAACCGTCAGCGCTGTGGCTGATCCCGGCCGCCGTAATCGCTTTCCTCGTGTTGCTGCTGGCTGGCCGTCGCGCCCGTCGCAATCGCCAGTAACGGGAGCCGCGATGACCTCGCTTTATTGGCCTTACTGGCTGGCCCATTACTACAGCGCGCTGGAAGTCGCGACCCTCGTGGTCGCGGCGATCATCCTGGTGTCGAGCCTGGATGATCTGTTCATCGACCTGTGGTACTGGGCCCGGCGCATCTACCGCAAGTTCACCGCCGAGCGGCGTTACCGTCCGCTCACCCCTGAACAGTTGATCGCCCGCGACGAGCAGCCGCTGGCGATCATGGTCCCGGCGTGGCTGGAATACGACGTCATCGCGCCGATGATCGAGAACATGGTTTCGACCCTGGACTACCAGAACTACGTGGTCTTCGTCGGCACCTACGTCAACGATCAGCGCACCATCGATGAAGTCGAGCGCATGCGCCGTCGCTATAAACAGCTGCACCGCGTTGAAGTGCCCCACGCCGGGCCGACGTGCAAGGCGGACTGTCTGAACTGGGTGATCCAGGCGATTTTCCTCTACGAGAAAACCCACGGCGTCAACTTCGCCGGGGTGGTGCTGCACGATAGTGAAGACGTGTTACACCCGCTGGAAATGCGCCTGTTTAACTACCTGCTGCCACGCAAGGACATGATCCAGCTGCCGGTGGTGTCGCTGGAGCGCAACTGGTACGAGTGGGTCGCGGGCACCTACATGGACGAGTTCGCCGAGTGGCACGGCAAGGACCTGGTGGTGCGTGAAAGCATGACCGACAGCGTGCCCTCGGCGGGGGTCGGCACCTGTTTCTCGCGCCGCGCGCTGCAGGTGCTGGCGGACGAAACCCGCAACCAGCCGTTCAACACCGACAGCCTCACCGAGGACTACGACGTCGGCGCGCGGCTGGGCCGTTTTGGTATGAGTTCGATCTTCGTGCGCTTCCCGGTGCAGTACCGGGTGCTGCGCAAATCCTGGTTTCGCGAGCCCTATGAGTCGACCCTGGAGATGCCGCTGTGCGTGCGGGAATTCTTCCCGGACACCTTCCGTACCGCATTTCGCCAGAAGGCCCGCTGGACCTTGGGCATCGGTTTGCAAGGCTGGGAACAGATGGGCTGGACCGGCTCATTGGCCAATCGTTATCTTCTGTTTCGTGATCGCAAAGGGATCGTGACTTCGTTCGTCAGCATCCTCGCCTACCTGATTCTCGTCCAGTTGCTGGCGCTGATCGTGCTGCGCGCCAGCGGGCTATGGAACACCAGTTTCCCGACGCCGTTCGAGAGCAACGGTCTGGTGGGCTTCTTGCTCGCGGCCAACGGCGTCGCGTTGCTCTGGCGCATGGCCCACCGCTGTTACTTCACCACCATTATCTACGGCTGGCAGCACGGGCTGTTGTCGATGCCACGGATGATCGTCGGCAACTTCGTCAACTTCATGGCTGCGGCCCGCGCATGGCGCCTGTTTCTGGTGGGCAAGGTGCTCAATCGCAAGTTGGTTTGGGACAAGACCATGCACGATTTCCCGTCCACCGATCTGGTCGCCCGCGCGCCGCGCAAACTGGGCAGCGTGCTGGTGTCCTGGCAGGCGATCAACGACGAAAAACTGCAAAGCGCGCTAGACGAACAGCAGACCCGGCAAAGGCCCCTGGGGCGCATTCTGCTCAGCCGCGGCTGGCTGGACGACGAAACCCTGGCCGAGGCCATTGCCTTTCAGAACGACCTGCCTCGGGTGTTCGACGTTGCCGCCAAAGTGCCGGCACAATCTTCCCTGGCCGATGAGTTCTGTCTGCGCTGGCGAGCCGTGCCGCTGGCGCTGGACATTGACGGGCGCCCGGAAATGGCCGTCGCAAGCCCGTTGTCCGAAGACGGCCTGCAGCAGATCACCGAACAGATGGGCGCGGAGCCTGTGCAGTTGATCGCGAGGGAAAGCGAGATCGTCGAGCAGTTGCGCAGGCTCGAAGCGGTGGCCGGTCAGCCTCTGCCTGCTGCCACGCCACTGCTGGGCGAGTTGCTCATCGATCAGCGCCTGCTGGACCGGCAGACCTTCAATCAGGCGATGCTCAACTATCGCCCGCACATGCATGGCCGCATCGGCGACTACCTGGTGGACATCGGTGTGCTGTCGCGTGAAACCATCGAACAGGCCGTCGCCCGCCAGCATCGCCATTGCTCACCGGACGCGCCAACGGAGCAGCCCTCATGAGACTTCCGATTTTTCTGGGCCTGAGCGTCCTTCCGGCGCTGTGCCATGCAGCGCTCAACTCCGCTGCCCAGCCGCAGATCCTGCCGCTGGCGCTCACCGGCCCGGCCTACGAGATCGCCAATCAGGCCTACGCCGCCTACAACGACAAGGACTACGACCTGGCCATCGCCAAAGCACAGGAAGCCTTGCGTCAGCGCAGCGATGTCGACCGCCTGCGCAAGCTGATTGAGCTGGCCGAGCGCGACAAGGACCGCCGCGATCACCCCGAGCGCTACCCCGGCAACAAGAAGGGCTTTCAAAATGGCGACCGCTCGTTGCGCGCCTACGCCAACGGCGATTACGACCGCGCCGAGGAGTACGCGCGCAAGGCCATTGCCGAATCGCCGAAGAACCCGGACTATCGGATGATGCTGATCGAAGCGCTGCAACGTCAGCAGCATCTGGATGAAGCAGAAGTCGCGATCAACGATACGGTGGCCGTGTTGGGTGACTCGCCACAACTGAGCCGTCGTCGGGATGCGATTCACGAGCAGCGGGCCGTTAACGTCGCGGCTGCCGGTTACGCCTCGCTGGCCCGTGGCGACAACGATGCTGGTGTCGGTTACGCCCGCGACGTGGTGCGCCAGTACCCGCAGGAAGTCGCTTATCGGCGCTTGCTGGTCAGCGCCCTGATCGCTCAGGAGCAGTACGCGGCGGCCCGTTCGGCGGCCACCGAAGCACTGGCCCTGAATGGCAACGACGCACCGCTGCTGGCCCAGCGCGGGCAAATGCGCCTGCGCCTGGGTGACAAGCGCGGCGCGCAGCAGGACTTCAGCCAGGCACTGGCCGTGGGCACGCTGCCGCTGCGCGATCAGGCGTCGCTGTATGCGGCGCTGGGTCAACCCAAAGAAGCGTTGGCGCGCATGCAACAGGCCCGCGCCAAGGGCCTGTTGAAGCGGGGCGATGAGGTGCAGATTGCCTACTTCCTCAGCCAGGCCGGTGACGATAAAAGCGCGCTTGCCGAATTCAAGCGCGTCGATCGCAGCAAAGGGCTGACGCCGAAAGAAACCCAGGACGCCGCCTACAGCGCCTTGCGCGCGCCGGACGATGTGCAGGCCATCGCCTATTTCAAACGCGTGCTCGATTACCAGCAGACCGGTGACCTGAAAATGCCCGATCAGCAGGTGTTCGACACCCGTCGCGCGGTGTCCGACCTGTCTCGGGTGTGGGGCGTGACCAACACCACCACCTACCGGGGCGCGAGCACAAACAACGGTTTGAGCGGCGCGCCGAGCAGCAGCAACGACAGTCTGCAGAACAGCACCGAGATTTTCTGGCGCCCGGAAGGCTATCGCGATGCGCGTTTCGTCGAGCTGTATGGCCGCGTCACCGACACCCTGTGGAACAAGGAAAGCGGCAATGACAAAGGCCTGGATGCCCTGCAAGGCGCTGTCGGGATTCGCATCAAACCCTTCACCGAATACAACGTGATGGCCGCGTTCGAACGGACCTTCCCGCTGGCCGGCAGCAATGTCAGCGGCGACTGGCTGGTGCGCCTGGGTTATGGTTCGAGCATCGGCACCGATCTGCGGGTCGACGTGCCAAGCTGGTGGACCTCGCAGTTCTACGCCGAAGGCGGGCGCTACCTGCGCGACAAGCGCAACTACTTCAACAGCGAGTGGCAACTGGGGCGCAGTATCCGTCTGGACAGCATCAGCCCGCGGCTGGTGATCTTCCCTCATGCGGTGTTTGCCGCGGACTACGACTCGAAAATGCACAGTCAGGTGGACGCCATGGGCCGCACCAAAACCTCGTCCGATAATGCCGGCGGTGCGGGCGTCGGGATCGGCGTGCGCTACTGGTTCCGTGAAACGAAGCACAAGGCGCCGCAGTCCTACATCGACTTCTCCGTGCAGTACCGGGAGAAGATTTTTGGCGATGACAGCGCCCAAGGCGTGTTCGCACGCATGACCTACTCGTGGTGATGGCTTGAACGGATCGGCAATGTCTCGTCTGCTGAAAACCTCTCTGGCCGCGCTGCTGATTGGCGTGGTGGGGGTGGCCGTCGACGCGCTGTACGAGTTGGGGCAGGGCATGCGCCCGGACATCGCCGGCATCGTCTGGCAGCCGGACAACGCCACGGTGGACATTCACGGCGAGTGGGACAAGCTCGGCGCGCACGCGCTGCTGGTGCAGTGGACGGCGGTCGATGGCCAGTCATTCGTCGCCGGTTCCGGCCTGCCCGAGGTGCCGGTGTTGCCGGACTGGGCCCGCATCGCCAAAGAGCCTTGGGCGCAGGATGTGATCGTCGGCCTGGCCGGATTCTTCAGTGAAAACCGCTCGCGGGACAACATCGAAGAACTGGCCACGCTGTCCGAGCGCATGGCCAAGGTGAAGACTCCGCTGAACGTCACCGGCTGGTATTTCCCGGCAGAAGTCGACCCCAGCTGGAGCCGCGCCAACGAGCTGCCTGCGCTGCTTGCACGCCTGCCACGGCCGCTGTGGATCAGCGTCTACGACGGCGCCAACATCGGCCCCGAAGCGACCGCCGACTGGCTCAAGACCTGGCTGCCGGACGACATCGGCGTGTTCTTTCAGGACGGCGTCGGCGTCTATACGCGCACGGCGCCGGTGGCCAGAACCTACGCCGATGCCCTGCGCGAGAAGCTCGGCAAGCATCGGGTGAAGATCATCGTCGAAGCCTTCCGCCCCCAGGTGGGTGGCGGTTTTCGTCCGGCCACGGTGGATGAGTTGAAACCCCAGATCGCCGCGTATCGCGGGTATCCGCTGTACCTGTTCGACGGCCCGCATTACGTGACGCCGGAGGTGGTGGAGGGGTTGAAGCCGTAGCACCAAAATCAGCCCACCATGCCTCATCAGCGAGCACGTTGCTGGTTAAAGCAGGGCTTGATTCCTCCAGAGTTCCCGAAAACCAAGGCCCTTAACCCACTGGCCCGGCTTTTGCTTTTGCAGGATTCAAACTTGGATACAAGATGGAATCCTCATGCAGACCCCTCAAAACCCTCTGTTTGGCTGGACCGTAGGTCAGTGGCTCACGGCGTACCAAAACGGCGAGGTGACACTCAACGCCTTGCGCGATCTGCGTCAGGCTTATCCGGCTCAGGACAACGCCTGGATCTCCCTCGTCAGCCTCACGCAACTCGACGTGCAACTGGCCGAACTGAGCCAGCGACTGGACGCTGCGAAGGGCGATCTCAGCCGGTTTCCGCTCTACGGCGTGCCGTTTGCGATCAAGGACAACATCGACGCCGCTGACTGGCTGACCACGGCGGCCTGCCCTGAATTCGGCTACACCGCCAGCGCCGACGCAACGGTGGTGGCGCGGTTGCGGGCGGCGGGGGCGATTCTGATGGGCAAGACCAATCTGGATCAGTTCGCCACCGGGCTGGTGGGCACACGCTCGCCTTTTGGGGCGGTGAGCAACAGCTTTGATCCCGACTACGTCAGCGGCGGTTCAAGCTCGGGCTCGGCGTCGGTGGTGGCGCGCGGGTTGGTGGCCTTCTCGCTGGGCACGGACACCGCAGGGTCGGGTCGTGTGCCGGCAGGTTTCAACAACATCGTGGGGCTGAAACCGACCAAGGGGCGGCTGTCCAACACCGGGCTGGTACCGGCCTGTCGCACCGTCGACTGCATCTCGATTTTTGCCCTGACGGTAGAAGATGCCGAGCAGGTGGCAAGCATCGCTGAGGGCTACGACGCCCGCGATGCCTATTCCCGTCGCAACCCCAATACTGCGCCCGTGGGGTTCGGCCAGAGCCTCAAGCTGGCCGTGCCGGATACCCTGGAGTTTTTCGGCGATGCGCAGAATCAGGCGGTCTACGAACGGGCGCTGCTCACGTTGAGCAAAATGGGTGCTGAGCTGACCCGCATCGATTTCGCGCCGTTCAAGGCCCTGGCCGAGCAGCTGTATTACGGCTCCTGGGTCGCCGAGCGCACCGTGGCGCTGGCGTCGATGCTGGAAGCCAATCCGGACGCGATCAACCCGGTGGTGCGCGGCATCGTCGAGAACGGCCTGGGCTACAGCGCCTGCGATGCGTACAAGGCCGAGTACCTGCGTGCCACGTTGAGCCGGCAGATCAATGACGCGCTCGCCGGTTTCGACGCGCTGGTGGTGCCGACCTCGGCGACCCTTCGCACCCTCGCCGAAATGGCCGAGGAGCCGGTGCTGTATAACTCGCAATTTGGCTTCTACACCAACTTCACCAACCTGGCCGACCTCTCGGCGCTGGCGCTGCCTGCGGGCCTGCGGGCGGACGGCTTGCCAGCGGGCATCACCCTGATCGCCCCGGCCTGGCACGACACCGCGCTGGCGAGTTTTGGCAGGCAATGGCAGTCGCAGTTGAACCTGCCCTTGGGCGCCACCGGCCGTCCTTTGCCTGCTGCGAAAGTCTCGTCCGCTCCTGCACAAGGCTGCGTGCGCGTGGCCGTGGTGGGGGCGCATCTGACCGGCATGCCTCTGAACTTCCAGCTGACCACGCGCGATGCCGTGTTCGTCGAACAGGCCCTGACCGAAAGCGACTACCGCCTCTATGCGCTGCCCGGTACAGTGCCGCCCAAACCGGGCCTGGCCAAGGCCGACAGCGGTCAGTCGATCATTGTCGAGCTATGGGATGTGCCAGTGGCGCGCTTCGGCGAGTTCGTCGCCGAGATCCCCGCGCCACTGGGCATCGGCAACCTCACACTGATCGACGGGCGCAGCGTCAAAGGCTTCATTTGCGAGCCATGGGCGCTGGCCGATGCCTTGGACATCACCAGCTTCGGCGGCTGGCGCGCGTACATCGCCAGCCTGAAAAAAGCCTGATCGCGCCCCTCACTTTTCAACCGGGAACACCATGCAAATCGCCCAACCGAAACAGCCCAATGATCGCCCGGACAACATGGTCGAGCGCATCTACCAGCAGCTCAAGGACGACATCTTCGAATTTCGTCTGTTACCCGGCGATCGTTTCAGCGAGAACGAGGTGGCCGAGCGGGTCGAGGCCAGTCGCACGCCGGTGCGTCAGGCGCTGTATCGGCTGGAGCGGGAAGGCTATGTGCAGGTGTATTTTCGCAGCGGCTGGCAGGTGAGGGCGTTTGACTTCAACTATTTCGAAGAGCTGTACGACGTGCGTATCGTGCTGGAGAGCGCGGCGGTGGCGCGCCTTGGCACTCAGGATTTGAACGGCAATCCGGTCATCGAAGCGTTAAGGCAGACGTGGCGGGTCGCAAAGGCTGATCGCTTGCAGGGCGCCGCCGAGGTGTCGGCGCTGGATGAGCGTTTTCACTGCGCGCTGCTGGAAGCCGCAGGCAACACACAGATGGCGCGGATGCATTTCGAGATCACCGAGAAGATCCGCATCATTCGGCGTCTGGACTTCACTCAGGCGCCAAGGATTGATGCGACCTATGCCGAGCATGGACAGATCCTGGGGGCGATTCTTCAGCGCCGCACCGAGGAGGCGCAGCAGTTGTTGAAGCGGCATATCGAGATGAGCAAGCACGAGGTGCGCAAGATCACGCTGCATCGGTTGCAGGTGGCTCGGGAAAGGAATTCAGCCACCTCGCAAACCCTGTAGGAGACGCCGCAGGTTACGTCGGCAGCGAAAGCGGTGCTGCGTTCAACATCCGTCGCGCGTTTTCCGCACAACCCACCCCGTCAGGCTTGTTCTCGATGCCGGCTATGGTCGCCAGCAGGTGTGCTTTGTTTTCTTCGAGGCGCTGTTGCAGGGCCTCGATTTCGCGAACCTTGCGCTTGAGGGCGTCGAGCAGGTGATCGAATTCCCAAGCGTCGAGGTCAGCGGGGAGCAGGTGGTGGATTTCTTCGAGGGTGAAGCCGGCTTTCTGGGCGCGGACGATGATGTTCAGCAGCAACTCGGCCTCGGCGGCGTATTCGCGGTAGCCGTTGGCGGTGCGTTTGACCGCGCTGATCAGGCCTTCGGATTCATAGAAACGGATGCGTGAGGCGGCAAGGCCCGTACGTTTTGCCAGTTCACCAATTCTCATGGCAGCACCTGATCGGTATTAGGTGAAAGGGGGTTGACCTTAAAGCTGACTTTAATCTTATGGTTCAGCCTCGGTCAAACGAGGTGACGTAATGAGTATTTTCGACAGCTTGGCGCTTCCCGGTGGTTCGGTCATTGAAAACCGCATTGCCAAGGCAGCCATGGA
>CAURWS010000122.1:0-8592 GCA_963528485.1 uncultured Pseudomonas sp.
GCGGTGTATCAGTCAACTCATCTATGGCTGAACCAGCGCATTCGCCAGCAAGCCGGCTCCCACAGGGGTTAGCGCAAGTCTCTGAAATCACCACCGCCGGCAAGCCGTGCTGCTACAGGGTCCAGATCGCGCGGCTCCTCACGCTCACAGCCTGAAATGCCCCACCATCCCCTTCAATTCCATCCCCAGCGATGCCAGCTCAATGCTCGACGCGGCATTGCCCTGCATCGCCAGCGCTGACTGATCGGCACTGGCGCGGATGCTGGTGACGCTGCGATTGATCTCTTCGGCCACCGAGCTTTGCTCTTCCGCGGCGGCAGCAATCTGCTGGTTCATCTGCTGGATGAGCGACACCGCCGCGGCAATGCTGCCCAGCGCGCTTTCGGTCTGCAAGGCGTCGGCGACGGCCAGCTTCACCAACTCGCCGCTGCTCTGAATCTGCGCCACCGAGGCCTGGGCGCCGCTTTGCAGGCGGGTGACCAAGCGTTCGATTTCCTCGGTCGATTGCTGGGTACGTTTGGCCAGGGCACGAACCTCATCGGCCACCACCGCAAAGCCCCTGCCCTGCTCCCCCGCCCGCGCCGCTTCGATGGCCGCGTTGAGGGCCAGCAGGTTGGTCTGCTCGGCGACGCTCTTGATCACGCCCAACACCTTGCCGATATTCTGGATTTCCGCGCTGAGGCTTTCGATGCTGTCGCTGGCTGAATTGGCCGAGGTGGCCAGTTGCTCGATGCGCTGCATGCTCTGGCGCACCACAGCCTGGCCACTGTCGACCTTGGTGTCGGCGGTCTGCGCGGCCAGCGCCGCTTCTTCGGCGTTGCGCGCCACGTCGTGCACGGTGGCGGTCATCTGGTTCATGGCCGTAGCCACTTGTTCGGTTTCTTCCTTCTGGGTGCTGACTTCCAGATTGGTCTGCTCGGTCACCGCCGACAGCGAGTGCGCCGAGGTCGCCAGTTGCTCGATGCCCGCCTGCAACCCGCTGACGATGCCGCTCAACCCGGCGCCCATCTGCTGCATGGCCTGCATCAACTGACCGATTTCATCCTTGCGCGTGACCTGCACGTTGCCGCTCAAGTCACCGGCGGCGATGCGCTGGGCGATGGCGATCACGCTGCGCAGCGGCGCGACGATGATGCGTGTGATAACGGCTGCCGCAATCAGGCCGACAAACAGCGCCAGAATCGATGAGCCGATGATCTTCAGCGAGTTGGCTTGCAGCTCGCCGAGCATCGACTGATCTTCGGCATCATAGGCCTGATTGACCTGCTGCACGACGGTCTTGGCGTTGCTGGCCAACTGCTGGGAGACCTTGGCTTCGTCGGCCAACAGGCCGGTGTATTCGTTGAGTTTGTCGCTGAAATTGGTGATGTGGCCGCCGACTTCGGTCAGCACGGTGAGGTAGCCCGGGTCCTTGATCACGCTTTTCAGCTGATCGGCCATTTCCTGAGCCTGCACGGCCTGCTCAATCTTGCCGGTCTTGGCCTCTTCGCCGGAGCCGGTCTTGCGGCTCTTGTCCAGACGCACCCGCGCCTCGTCCATGGCCTGCATCATCAATTTGGAAATCTGGCTGATCTGGCCCGACTGCTCGATGAACTCCGAGCCTTGCTGGCCCTGGGAATCCTTGAGGTTGTAGGCGCCGTCGTCGGCCAGCCCGGCCTGCAGCACGTCGAGGTTGTTGGCCACGCTGGACACCGACCAGCTGGCCATCTCCAGCGCCAGGTCCTTGCTCTGGCTGATGCTGACGAACTCGTCGAAGGATTTGCGATAGGCCGCCAGCGCTTGCTGCACGTCGCCCATCACACGTTGATTGACCGCAGAGCTGGCCTTGAGCTGTTCGGCCTGGGCGTTCAGGGCGTCGAGACCGGCGTGCAACTCCTCGACGACCTTGGGATCGCTGTGCAGCGCGTAATCCTGCTCCAGCAAACGCACGCGGTTGAGGCCCGAGTTGAGCGCGGTCATTTCCTTGAGGCTGTCGAAATGCACGCTGATCGAGCGCAGCGACCAGACGCCGATGGCCGCAACCAAGGCCGTCAGCAGCAGGACGAGGACGAATCCGATACCCAGTTTCTTTGCCATTCCGAGATTGGCAAAACGCGATTGCACGGCCGAAATCATACGATCTTCCCCAATCACAGCAAAAAAGGCGCACACAACGAGGCCAGGTTGATCAAGGCCATTCAATTTTCGTGCAGATTCGCAACGGGTCAGCGGCAACACAAGCGTTTGACGTCGGAATAATGGCAAATAGCTACGCCAAGGTCGCATCCAGAATGGTTATCGGCGTATCCGGAATGTTCAACAGGGCCGCACCGGCTACCCGGACCTGAAAAGAGGGGTCATGCGACGGAAGGTAACGCGCCAAGACGGCACGGAACCGAGCGTTCAGGTGACACCAGTGCGCCGGTAACGCTCGTCTTCGAGGCCGATCAGCGTGCCGCGGAGGCGACGGTCAGGGTGCCAGCGTCAGCGTCCAGCGTCGCCTGACTGCCCAAGGCAACGGCCAGATTGCGATCGCCATGGCCGATGGAGAGGCCGCCCAGCACGGGAATGCCCAACGAACCCAGACGCTCGCTCAGCACATCAGGCGGGCGGATCGCGTTGTTGCCATGCCCCGGCTCGCTGAACTGGCCAACGGCGATGCCGGCCAGCGACTTCAGCAGGCCGCAGTTGCCCAGGTGAGTGAGCAGGCGGTCAACGCGATAGGCCAGCTCGCCGACGTCTTCGATCAGCAGGATCGCGCCGTTAAGATCAGGCATGAAGGGCGTGCCGACGCAGGTGCTGAGCATGCTGAGGTTGCCGCCCAATAGCGTCCCCTGTGCAACGCCTGAGGTGCGTACGGTGAACGTGGGCTCATCGCGGTCCGCCTGCACGACGCAGGATTCACGGCTCATCAGCGCCTGCTTGAGGGTGCTGGCAAAAAGACAGCCCCGCTCCAGCTGCGCCGCCACAGGGCCGTGCACGGTGACCAGCCCGGTGTGGTGCCACAGCGCGGCATGCAGGGCGGTGATATCGGAAAAGCCTACGACCAGTTTCGGGTCGCGGCGTACGGCGTCATAGTCCAGTTGCGGGATGATCCGCTGCACGCCATAACCGCCGCGATTGCACAGCACGGCACGAATCTCGGGGTCAGCCAAGGCGTCGTTCAGGTCAGCGGCGCGGTGCTCGTCACTGCCCGCCAGATAGTGATCGGCGTCCAGCGCATGGGGGTAAACCCTGGGCCGCAGCCCCCAGGACGTGAGTTCGCGCACCGCCGCCTGAACCCTCGACTCGGCGACAGGGCCGGCGGGCGACACCAGGGCGACGGCGTCACCGGCGCGAAGGACGTTAGGGTTGAGGATCGGGCGGGACACTGGCATTTCAACAACTCGGCTGGCGTTCGAATGAATCGGCAATGTAGAGCACTCCCTGCGTTGAATCCAGAGGCGACTGCCGCCGCCGTCAGTGGGATGTCCCAAAGCGCGGATCAGGAATCGGCCGGAACGTTTGTGCGAAATATCAGCTCATCTTGTCATTCGGCCCCGGCCCGCGATTCACCTGAAAGCGTGTCACGCTCTTGCGCAACCAGCCCATGAAGCCGCTCGGGTCAGTGATCACCGGCTTGGTTTCCAGCATCGCCGCGCGGGCCTTCGTGCGGAATTTCGCCAGGCCCGCCAAAGCGCCGATCAACTCGCTGTGCTCTTGCAGCCAAGGCTCGAGGTCGGCCTTGACGATGCGGTAGATCATGCAGTCGGTGTAAGCGCAAAAGCGCCCCACGGTGGGCGTCCCGTCGACGAAACCGGTCTCGCCGAACAGCTCGCCGGGGCCCATGCGCCCCACCTCCATCCAGCCGTCCGGACGCTGGATGGACACCGACAGCACCCCGGACTCAATGATATAGAGGGCATCGGGGACGATTCCTTCGGCCAGCACCACGTCCTTGGCTCCGTAGGCCCCCAGGTGCATGTGCTGCTCAAGCTGGGCGCGGTCCTCGTCGCTGAGCATGCGCAGCGCGCCGACGGTGTTGAGTACCGCCGATTGCCGCGTCGTGGCGCGAGACTGATCGAGCCGGGTCTCGTTGGACGGCAGTTGCCGATGAATGAGGTCGTACAGCTGATTTCGCACAGCCGAGCAGGGGTCGCGGGACTTCACGTAACCGGTCACTTCATATTCAACGCTGCGCAGGCCGGACTTCACCACCACGGCCGAAGCTTTGGGCTGGCTGAGCAGTTCGCGACAGCCCAGCAGCGCCTTGTCCAGGGAATCGAGGACCAGACTGGGGCGCAATCGGGTGGGCAGTTCGATGCTCAGGGTCACGGAATGAAAATGGTCGGGGCGGCTGAAATTGACGATCCGGGTCTTGGCCGCCATGGCGTTGGGGATCACCGCCATGCTGCCTTCGGAGGTCAGCAGATGGGTGGAGCGCCAGTCGATTTCGATGACCTTGCCTTCGATGTCGTCGACGCGAATCCAGTCATCGACCCGAAACGGTTTGGTGGCATTGAGCACGATCCCGGAAAACACGTCGCCCAGCGTGCTCTGCACCGCCAGACCGAGAATGATCGCCACGGCCCCGGAGGTCGCCAGCAGGCCCTTGACCGGTAAATCGAGCACGTACCCCGCCGCCGCGACAGTTGCGACGAGAAAGATGATCGCCCCCATCACATCCTGCAGCAGATGGCCCTTGCCGCCGATGCGCGGCTCCATGACCACCACCGCCAGCACGGTCAGGGTGCGCGCGCCGAACAGCCACCAGGCGATAGTCAGGATCGTCGCCAATACGTGTCGCGGCCCGGAAAGCGTGTCAGGCACCGGATACAGCGGGCTCATGCCGCCGTCGAGCAGCGCCATGCTGAACAGCACGAACAGCACCAGCCGACAGATCAGCTTGCGCCGCAGCAGCCGAGGGTGCAGCCACTGCCAGAGCACCAGATCGATGACCAGCAAGACCGACGCACTGACGAGCGGGTACGCGAACCACAAATGATCCATCGAAGCTCCCTGAAGGTGGACAGCCCATGGAGCTTAGCTGATCCCCAAGAAGGCGGACGGCGGTGGGTTTTACACCTGAGCCCAGTGGGTGAGCGTCGAAAGCCCAGCCGTCACCCTAGGTTTTTCCTGAGCATTCTGGCGTATGATCACTCGCCAAATAGCCTTGAAAACGGTCACCGGAGAAGCTCATGTCGCGCTCACAGGCGGAAAAAGCCGTCATTCACGAACACATCGTCAACCTGGCCGCCGAGCGCTTGCGCGAGGTCGGATTGAACGGCATTGGCGTGTCTGACCTGATGAAGGAAGCAGGCCGGACCGGCGGCGGCTTCTACAAGCATTTCGAATCCAGGGAAAAACTGGTGGAAGAAGCGCTGCAATGCGCGTTCAACAAACGCGCACTGAAGCTGGAAAAGTACCTGGAACCGGACTCGACCCTGACGCTGACCGATCTGGTGGAAAGCTACCTGTCGGAGCGCCATCTGAACGATCCGGGTTCGGGCTGCGCTCTGGCGGCGGTGATGAACGACGTGTCCCGCAGCAGCGAGCCGGTTCGCGAGCTCTACACCCGCGAATTGCAGAACGAGCTGTCGGTCATCGCCGCACTGACCGGCAGCAAACAACCGGCCAAGAAACGCGCTCAGGCGTTACTGGCGATGTGTACGCTGGTCGGTGCGATCGGTTTGTCGCGGGCGGTGACGGATGAGCAATTGGTGGCAGAGCTACTCAATACCGGCAAGACACTGCTCAAAGCCCTGGATGTAAAGAGTGCTGCTACAGATGCCTGACATACGCTTCAGAATGCTGTGACACCACCATCCACCGCCAGCGAATGCCCGGTGGTGAACGCTGCGCCGTCGCTGCACAGGTACAGCACGGCGGCGGCGATTTCCTCGACCTTGCCGATGCGCCCCACCGGGTGCATGGTCGCAGCGAATTCGGCCTTGCGCGGGTCGGCCTCGTGGGCGCGGCGGAACATGTCGGTGTCGATCACCGCAGGGCACACGGCGTTGACCCGGATCTGCTTCTTGGCATACTCGATGGCCGCTGATTTGGTCAGGCCGATTACCGCGTGTTTCGACGCCGCGTAGATGCTCATCTTCGGCGCCGCACCCAAGCCTGCGACCGAGGCGGTGTTGACGATGGCACCGCCACCCTGGGCCAGCATCACCGGCAATTGATACTTCATGCACAGCCAGACACCCTTGACGTTGACGCCCATGATCGCGTCGAACTCCGACTCGCTGCCCTCGGCCAGCCGACCTTTTTCGATCTCGATGCCGGCGTTGTTGAACGCATAGTCGACCCGGCCGAACACCTCGACGGCCCGGGTCATCATGTGCTGCACGTCGGCTTCTCTGGTCACGTCGCAACGCAGAAACAGCGCCTCGCCGCCTGCCTCACGAATCAACTCGGCCGTGCCCTCCCCGCCGTCACTGTCCAGGTCCACAGCCACCACCTTCACCCCCTGCTCGGCAAACGCCAGGGCAGTCGCGCGGCCAATGCCTGCTGCAGCGCCCGTTACCAGCGCCACCGTTCCGGAAAAAGTCATGCTCATGGGTGAGTCCTGTTGTGATGGGATGAGAGGTGATCTGTGGCCGAGTCTAGCCATGGGGGCTGCGCTTGCATCAGCACTATCAAGGCGCCGGTTACGGGGTCATGGGTTGCAGTGATATTGAACAGACGCCGCATCATCAGGATGGATCGACACGCATTCGCTGCAAGGGCTTTACTTGCGATCAGGCCAATGCCGGTCTATCACTGGCGTTTCTTCTTTGATCAGGAAGCTGCCATGACCGCGCTGAACAACCGCCAATTTCTCCTGGCCCGCCGCCCTACAGGCCCTGCGAGCCGAGACGACTTCACCTTTCAGACCGTGCCCGTGGCCGAGGTAGCGCCAGGCCAGGTGCTGGTGAAAAGCGAATACCTGTCGCTGGACCCGGCCATGCGCGGCTGGATGAACGAGGGCAAGTCGTACATCGCGCCGGTGGGTCTGGGCGAGGTCATGCGCGCATTGGGTGTGGGCAAGGTGATCGAATCGCAGAACCCGAAATTCGCGGTCGGTGATTACGTTCAAGGCGTGCTCGGGGTTCAGGATTATTTCGTCGGCGAGCCCAAGGGCCTGCACAAGGTCGACCCCAAACTACTGCCGCTGCCCGTTTACCTTGCCGCGCTGGGCATGACCGGTATGTCGGCTTATTTCGCCCTGCTGGAAGTCGGCCAGCCGAAAGCCGGTGACACCGTGGTGATCTCCGGCGCCGCCGGTGCGGTGGGCAGCGTCGCCGGGCAGATCGCCAAAATCAAGGGCTGCCGCGTGATCGGCATCGCCGGTGGCAAGGACAAATGCCAGACGCTGATCGACGAATTCGGCTTCGACGGCGCCATCGACTACAAGAGCGAAGACATCCACGCCAGCCTCAAACGCGAATGCCCGAACGGCGTTGACGTGTATTTCGACAACGTCGGCGGCGACATTCTCGACGCCGTGCTGACCCGTCTGGCGCTCAAGGCGCGGGTGGTGATCTGCGGCGCGATCAGCCAGTACAACAACAAGGAAGCGGTCAAAGGCCCGGCCAATTACCTGTCACTGCTGGTCAACCGCGCACGCATGGAAGGCTTTGTGGTCATGGACCACGCCCAGCACTTCGCCAACGCCGGCATGGAAATGGCCGGCTGGCTCGCCCAAGGCAAACTCAAGAGCAAGGAGCATGTGGTCGAGGGGCTGGAGACCTTCCCGGAAACCCTGCAGATGCTGTTCAAGGGCGAGAACAACGGCAAGTTGGTGCTGAAGGTTTAAAGGTTTTCCTGCAGCAGCTCGACTTATCGGCGATGGTGACGTCGAAATCACTACCGCCGGCAAGTCTTGCTGCTACACAGACCGCATCTCCCCTTCCCTGAAATTTCGCTGAACACGTCACCGATCCCGCTGCCAAAAGCACCACAAGGCGCACTCTGGTGTAAGCTCGTGCGCTGTTGATTTCGATCCATCGAGAGGCTTATGCGGGCTCCCTTCCGACGTTCTACCCTTGCAGCGCTGCGCGGCTTTGAATCGTCCAGCGCGGCAATCACCATTTTGCCGAGCGCTGCCGACTATCGGCGCACGTTGCTGGAGAAGATCGCCTCGGCGACCCGGCGCATCTATATCGTAGCGCTGTACCTGCAGCAGGATGAAGCCGGTCAGGAAATCCTCGACGCGCTGTATGCCGCCAAGGCCGCGAATCCGGCGCTGGACATCGTCGTGCTGGTCGACTGGTTCCGCGCTCAGCGGGGGCTGATCGGCGCGGGCAAGCAGGCCGGGAACTCGGCGTGGTATCAGGCGCAGAACCTCGAACACGAACAGGAAGTGCCGATCTACGGCGTGCCGGTGCAGACCCGCGAGCTGTTTGGCGTGCTGCACCTCAAGGGCAGCGTGATCGATGACTGCGTGATTTATACCGGCGCCAGCATCAACAACGTCTACCTGCACAAACTCGGCAAATACCGCCTGGATCGCTACCAGTTGCTGGAAAACAAGGATCTGGCCGACTCGTTCCAGCGTCTGGTGCAAAAGGACATCCTGCCCTCAGATGCCGTACACCGCCTCGACCTGCCGTCGCCGCCCTCCTCGCGCAGCATTCGCGGGGAGAT
>CAURWS010000123.1:0-8591 GCA_963528485.1 uncultured Pseudomonas sp.
CCCTAGGGGAGTGCCTGAGCGCCCACTATGACTCGGCAAAACGCCACTATTTGCGCATGTTGTCCGTTTGAGATACACGCCAGTTAACCATGATGCTAATGTGCTATCAACTGTGCCGTCAGGCATAGTTTCGCGATTAAGGTCTGCACCCTCGCTGCCGATAACCCCTATGCGGACTTACTTGAACCCTGCTCCAGGAGCAACAGATGGCTGGCATTCTCGACACAGTAGACCAACGTACACAGCTGGTAGGTGAGAACCGCCTGGAAATTCTCATGTTCCGTCTGGCCGGTCGACAATTGTTCGCGATCAACGTGTTCAAGGTTCAGGAAGTCCTGCAACTGCCCAAGCTGACGCTGATGCCGCAACGTCATCCGTTCGTCTGCGGCGTGGTCAACTTGCGCGGGCAGACCCTGCCGGTGATCGACCTGTCCCAGGCCATCGGCATGCGCCCGCTGGTGCCAGGGGCGTCGAGCACCATCATCGTGACCGAATACAACCGCTCGGTTCAGGCGTTTCTGGTCGGCGGCGTGGATCGCATCGTCAACATGAACTGGGAAGCCATCCTGCCGCCGCCCAGCAGCGCAGGGCGCCAGCATTACCTGACCGCCATCAGCAAGGTCGATGACCAGTTGGTGGAAATCATCGACGTCGAAAAAGTCCTCGCCGAGATCGTGCCGTACAGCGCCAAGGTGTCTCGCGACAAGCTCGACGACCCGGTGCTGGGCCGGGCTCGCGGTCGTGAAGTCCTGCTGGTGGACGACTCCAACGTGGCGCTGTCGCAGTTACGCGACACCCTGGGGCAACTGGGCGTGAAAATGCACGTGGCCAGCGACGGCCTCAAGGCGCTGAACATGCTCAAGGGTTGGGCCGACACCGGCGAGGTCATGACCGACAAGCTGCTGATGGTCTTCACCGACGCCGAAATGCCGGAAATGGACGGCTATCGCCTGACCACGGAAATCCGCAACGACCCGCGCCTGCGCGGGCTTTATGTGGTGCTGCACACGTCGCTTTCGGGCAGCTTCAACGAATCGATGGTCAAGAAGGTCGGTTGCGACAACTTCCTCTCCAAGTTTCAGCCGGACAAGCTGGTGGACGTGGTGCGCGAGCGCCTGATGCTCGACAACTGACCGCTCACGGTTTCAGGCCCCTCGCTGTATGGAGGGGCTTTTTTGTATCTGTACGGTTCACGCCGCCGATGGCTCGTATAAAGTGTGGCCTTCCCATTTGGTCATTCCAAGGACGCGTCCATGCTGCACCTCAGCGCGCTGTACCGCTATCCCCTCAAATCCTGCAAGGCCGAGCCACTGCAGCAGGCCAGTTTCGACGAGCTGGGGCTTACGGGGGACCGACGCTGGATGCTGGTGGATGAGAGCAACGGGCGGTTTTTCACCCAGCGCGCCTTGCCGCACATGTCGCAGCTGTCGGTGCTGTGGAACAAGCAGGGCGGCGTGACGTTGTCGGCGCCAGGCCTCTCGGCCCTTGATGTCGCGTTGCCGGAAAACATCGAAGACAACCTGCGCGGCGTGACGGTCTGGCGTGACACCTTGCGTGTCCCGGATGCCGGCGATGAAGCGGCGCGCTGGGTCAGCGACTTCATCGGCAAGCCAACGCGGATGGTGCACGTACCTAAAGAGCGCGCCCGCTGGCTGCCCTCCGGCTATGGCACGGTGGATGACAAGGTGGGTTTTGCCGATGGCTTTCCGCTGCTGTTGATCGGTCAGGCGTCGCTGGACGATCTGTCCGGTCGGATTGGTCGCCCTCAGGAAATGTTGCGCTTTCGCCCCAATCTTGTGGTGGAAGGTGCCGAAGCCTTTGCTGAAGACGGCTGGAAGCGCATCCGCATCGGCACTCTGGAATTCCGCCTGCTCAAGGGTTGCTCGCGCTGCATCCTCACCACCATCGACCCGGCCACGGGCGAGCGCAGCGAAGACCGCGAGCCGCTGAACACGCTCAAGCGCTATCGGGAAAAAGAGGGTGAGGTCTGGTTTGGCCAGAACATGGTCAACGACGGGCCGGGTGTGGTCGAGGTGGGGATGGAGATAGAGGTGCTGGAGTAGCTCCGGCAGCTCATTCAAAAAGGGCGGACTCACAGGTTGGTGATCCGCCCTTTTTGGCTTCAGAGATCAGAGATCATCGAAAAACCGCTCATGCCAATCCACCAGCGGTTGCGGCGCGTTGAGCTTCTGGCCGTAGATCACTGCGTAAGACAGCACGTTCTGCACGTACTGGCGGGTTTCGTCGAACGGAATGCTTTCGACCCAGACATCGAACGCCAGATGGTTCGCGCCCTTGAGCCACTGGCGCACACGGCCGGGGCCTGCGTTGTAGGCCGCTGATGCCAGCACGCGGTTACCGTTGAACTGCCCGTGGATCTGGCTCAGGTACGCCGCACCCAACTGGATGTTGGTATCCGGATTGAGCACCTGAGCGGGGGAGGCCAGCGGAATGCTGAACTTGCGCGCGGTTTCTTTTGCGGTGGCAGGCATCAGCTGCATCAGGCCACTGGCGCCGACGCTGGAGCGGGCGTCGTCCATGAACGCGCTTTCCTGACGCGTGATGGCGAACACCCAGCTCGAATGCAGGCCGCGGATCTGTGCTTCACGCACCAGCGTATCGCGGTGGGCCATGGGGAAGCGGATGTCCAGGTCGTCCCAGTACTGCGCCTGGCTGATGGTACGAATCGCCGGGAAGTACCAGCCCATGTCATAGGCCAGTTTCGCTTGGGCAACCATCTCGTCGCGGGTGAAATGACGGGTCACGTGGTACCACTCGCGACGCCCGTTCACCACCTCGCCACGCTGGTAGAACTCCAGGGCGCGACGCACGCCTGGTGTGTTGCGCACCTTGTTGATCGTCGCCTGGCTCAGCAGCAATGGCTTGTTGTTGAGCATGTACGGGGTTTGCGTGCGGTCGGCGGCGAGGAATCCGTAGAAGTCACGCTCCTTGGACACCGCGCGATACAGCGCCGGCAGCTGCGGGTTATTCGGCTGCGACAGCTCCAGCGAACGCGCCTGCCAGTAGCGCCAGCGGTTGGTGGTGGCCAGGTCCTGCGGCAGACGGCGGGTCAGCTCATAGGCATCACCCCAGCGTCCGAGGCGCAGCAGCAGGCGCAGGCGCCACTCAGTGACGGTGTTGTCGCGCAGATCCGGGTCGTACCTGGTCATCAGGCCCAGCGCGCGATCGTCGTAACTGCGCGCCAGGGTCAGGCCGATTTCCTTGGCGATCTGCACCTGTTCCTCGTGGGAGAAGCGCAGCACCGGCGCGTAGCTGTCCAGCAGTTCCATCGCCCGTTGCGGGTCCTGCTTGGCAAGGCGACGCAGGCCCAGGCCGACCACGTCGGACATCGCCTCATCGGCCGGCATGAACTGGCCCTGGTTGTTGACCATCTCCGGCTTCTGCGCCACTGCGATCAGCAACCGCCCCTGTGGGGCGAGGGTGGTCATGCTGTTGACCAGTTGATTGGCCAACGCGTAGTTGCGCGCTTGCGCGGCGAGTTTGGCGCGCTGCCAACGTTTCTGCTCGGTGAGCTGGCCTTCGACCGCCCACTGGGTGAAGAACGTGTCGCAGGCCGCTGGCAGGGTCTTGCCGGTCATCCACAGTTTTTCGGCGCTGGCGTAGCCTTCCGAGCGCAGGTTGTGGCTGAGCTGGTAAGTGCCGTTGAGGCAGTCCAGCTCGGTGAAATTGAGCTTGGGGTCATAATACTTGACGAAAGGTTGCCAGTCGCCACGGGAGGCCAGCAGGCGCAGCCAGCGCAACTTCATGAAGTTCTCCTGGGGCAGGTCACCATGCTCGGCGAGGTATTTCTCGACCTCCTCATTGCTCGCGGTGTTCAGGCGGGCGGTGAGTTCGTCATAGGCCAGATACGGCTCCAGCGGATAATCGGCCAGCGCCGAGGCGTACGTGCGGTACGGCCCCGCATCGCCCTTGGCCAGCGCACGCTTGGCCTGGTCGTAATATTGACGTTGAGTGGTGATATCGACCGCTTGGACAGACTGGGCAGCGGTGGCCGACAGAAGCAGGCAGGACAAAAGGCTAAACAAACGACTGCGCATGAGACTTCCGTGCAGATGAATCGTGAAAAGTGCCGCTAGCTTAGCCTTTTGCCCGCGCGGGTTGAAGGGCGAAGGTGATCACCGTCATAGATAGAAACAAACGGTGGGTGTGTTTGCCTGAGATTGTTACCTGGGGGCCTGGCAGGGCATCAAGGTGACGATTTACAGCCAACCCGGCCTCTATCTCAGGTAGAATGCGCGCCCGATTTTGGAGAAGCTCATGACCCTGCTCAAATTAAGCGATGTGTCCCTTGCGTTCGGCGCCATGCCGTTGTTGGACAAGGTGTCCTGGCAGATCGCCCGTGGAGAGCGGGTCTGCATCATCGGTCGCAACGGCACCGGCAAATCCAGCATGCTCAAGCTGGTCAAAGGCGTGCAACTGCCCGATGACGGCAGCGTCTGGCGCGCTCCGGGCCTGAAGATCGGCGAACTGCCTCAGGAATTGCCTGTGGCGGATGGCCGTACCGTATTCGACGTGGTGGCTGAAGGCCTTGATGGGGTCGGCGCCTTGCTCGCCGAGTACCATCACCTGAGCCAGAACATCGTCACCGCCGAAGACCTCGACAAGCTGATGCACGTGCAGTCGGACCTCGAAGCCCGTGACGGCTGGCGCCTGCAGCAACTGGTCGACAGCACCCTCAGCCGCCTGCAACTGCCGGCCGACAAGACCCTGGCCGAGCTGTCCGGCGGCTGGCGTCGTCGCGTCCTGCTGGCCCAGGCACTGGTGTCCGAGCCTGATCTCTTGCTGCTCGACGAGCCTACCAACCACTTGGACATCGGCGCCATCGCCTGGCTGGAAGAAGCGCTGAAGGAGTTCCAGGGTGCCGTGCTGTTCATTACGCACGACCGTTCTTTCCTGCAAAACCTCGCGACCCGCATCCTGGAACTTGATCGTGGCGGCCTGATCGACTGGAACGGCGACTACGCCAGCTTCCTGGTCCACAAGGAAGCGATGCTGGCAGCCGAAGAAACCGCCAACGCGCTGTTCGACAAACGTCTGGCTCAGGAAGAAGTGTGGATTCGTCAGGGCATCAAGGCCCGTCGCACCCGTAACGAAGGCCGTGTGCGTGCCCTCAAGGCCTTGCGCGTGGAGCGCGGTGAGCGCCGCGAGCGTACCGGTAAGGCGAATATCCAGCTGGACACCGCCGATAAATCCGGCAAACAGGTCATGGTCCTGGAAAACGTCAGCTTCGCTCACCCGGGCGGCCCGATGCTGATCAAGGATTTCTCCATGGTCCTGCAGCGCGAAGACCGCATTGGCCTGCTGGGCGCCAACGGCACCGGCAAGACCACGCTGCTCAAGCTGATGCTCGACAACCTGCAACCCACCAGCGGTTCGGTGGACGTCGGTACGAACCTTGAGGTCGCCTATTTCGACCAGTTGCGTCACCAGCTCGATCTGGAAAAGACCGTGGTCGACAACGTGGCCGAAGGTCGCGACTTCATCGACATCGACGGTCAGAGCCGCCACGTTCTCAGCTACCTGGGCGATTTCCTGTTCAGCCCGCAGCGCGCCCGCACGCCGGTCAAGGCGTTGTCGGGTGGTGAGCGTGCGCGCCTGCTGCTGGCCAAGCTGTTCAGCAAGCCTGCGAACCTGCTGGTCCTCGACGAACCGACCAACGATCTGGACGTTGAAACCCTGGAGCTGCTCGAAGAAGTGCTGCTGACCTTCAAAGGCACTGTGCTCATGGTCAGCCACGACCGGGCATTCCTCGACAACGTGGTCACCAGTACCCTGGTGTTCGAAGGCGAGGGCAAGGTGCGCGAGTTCGTCGGTGGTTATCAGGACTGGCTGCGTCAGGGTGGTTCGCCGCGTCTGTTGGGCGTGACGGAAAGCAAATCCGGCAAGGCCGACCTGAACTCGGCCATCGTCGAACCGGTCGCTGCTGCACCTGCTCCGGTGCAGGAAGCGCCTGCGGCGAAGAAGAAGCTCAGCTACAAACTGCAACGCGAGCTGGAAGCGCTGCCGGGCGATATCGACGCCAAAGAGCAGCAGATCGCCGCCGTTGAAGCTGAAATCGCCGATGCGGGCTTCTATCAGCGTCCGGCTGCCGAGACCGCCAAGGTGCTGGCGTCGCTTGAGCAACTGAACAAAGAGCTGGATACCCTGGTCGAGCGCTGGGCCGAACTGGACGAGTGATCGCTGAACGGTGGACATAAAAAAGCCCGAGCCTTTAACGGCCCGGGCTTTTGTTCTTGTGCAGGGATTACTTGACGGGTTTCACCAGGCGCACAGCCAGTACGTCGCACGGTGCGCCATGCAGGACGTCATTGGCGGTGGAGCCCAGCAGCAGCGACAGGCCGTGACGGCCATGGCTGCCGACGACGATCAGGTCGACATGATGCTCCTTGGCCAAGTTATGGATCTCCTGGCGTGGCTGGCCGTAGGTCAGGTGACTGTCGCCGGTTTTCACTTCAGGGTATTTGAGTTTCAGGTTTTCCAGTTTCTCTTTGGCCTGATCGAACTGTTGTTGCTGCAGTTGCGAAAGATCCATCGGCACGTCGCCGCCAAAGGCCATGGCCATGGGTTCGACAATGTGTACCAGCGACAGCTTGGCGTTAGTGCCCAGGGCCAGTTTCATGGCTTTCTTGATGACCGGATCGCACTCTTCAGTGAGGTCCACGGCTACCAGAATATGTTCATAGGACATGGGATGTTCCTTCTGAGGTCTGCGATGGTTTTGATTATGGCTCTTTTCACGCGCCTCATGGCACGCCTTCGTGTTTTACCCGTCGCTCCCCGCGACAGGGGCATAGACATATGACGGTGTGGATAGTGCTGTCAATCGTTGCGGTTGTCTTGAGCCCCCTGGTATGGCTGCGACCGTCGCGTTCCCAGAGCGGACGAATGGCCATGCGCATGGCTGCACGGCGCATGGGGCTGGCCATGCAACTGATTCCCCAGGAATGGCCGCACTGGCTGCCGGTCGAGCCGCCAAGCCCGTGTGCGCAGTATCACCGGCCTCGCACGGCGCGTGAGCCTGACGTCTGGGTGTACTGGCAGATGACGCCCGGCAACTGGGTCAACCAGTGGCGCGAACCCTGCGAAGACCCACGTCTGTTCGCGCATTTTCAGACGCTGCCCGCAGACGTTTACAAGGTCGAGGCGGGCAAGCAGTTGATTGCCCTGTATTGGGCCGAGCGCGGTGATGAAGATGTGTTGCAGCGCATTGCTGCGGTGCTGAAGGCGTTGGCGTGACCGGCAAAACGGTCCTTTTGCCAAATTGCAGGCATTAAAAAGCCCGATAACAACATCGGGCTGGGGGTTGGCCAGGCAGGCCGTAATTCGTGTTGCTTTGCGGTGCAATGCCGCAAAAGACGTCCCGATTCGTTTCACCGTATTTCCCGAAAACGACCCGTCTTGATGCAAGTGCGCTGAATGTAGACCTTATTGGTGCATTTGTCTGCTGTGGATCCCATTATTTTTCCGTATTTGCGCACCGGTCGTCGCTTCGCGCCTTTAGTCACATCCTCGTTTGCTGAACGCGATCATTTTGCTGAATGGTCATCTATCAAATGTGTCTTTTACCTGTGATTTGCCGGTTTTGTCCGCTGTCTGGCGAATTGACAATCGCTGGAATATGGCAGAAGGTAGGCGCACCCAAATCAAACGGGCGTATGAATTGAGCGTTTGCCGTAGGAATGCTCTGACAGACGCCCGAATCGCGTCGACGGGGTAACTGGCGTTTGGTGTTCGCAACCACGAAAACCTCGTGATTTGCGCCGGATTTCAGCGTCTGACGCGTATTGTTCAGCTTCCATATCGTGGAGATCAGTTGATGATTTACGAAGGTAAAGCCATCACGGTTAAGGCTCTTGAAAGTGGCATCGTCGAACTGAAGTTCGACCTCAAGGGTGAGTCCGTCAACAAGTTCAACCGCCTCACTCTCAACGACCTGCGTCAGGCCGTCGATGCCATCAAGGCCGACGGGTCGGTCAAAGGTGTCATCGTCACCAGCGGCAAGGACGTGTTCATCGTCGGCGCCGACATCACCGAATTCGTCGACAACTTCAAGCTGCCGGACGCCGAACTGGTCGCCGGTAACCTTGAAGCCAACAAGATCTTCAGCGACTTCGAAGACCTCAACGTGCCGACCCTGGCCGCGATCAACGGCATCGCCCTGGGCGGCGGTCTGGAAATGTGCCTGGCTGCGGATTTCCGCGTCATGTCCGCCACCGCCAAGGTGGGTCTGCCTGAAGTCAAACTGGGCATCTACCCAGGCTTCGGCGGCACCGTGCGTCTGCCACGCCTGATCGGCGTCGATAACGCCGTCGAGTGGATCGCTTCGGGTAAAGACAACCGCGCCGAAGACGCCCTGAAAGTGGGCGCTGTGGATGCCGTGGTCGCTCCCGAGAAGCTGCAGGAATCCGCCCTGGACCTGATCAAACGCGCCATTTCCGGCGAGTTCGACTTCAAGGCCAAGCGTCAGCCGAAACTGGACAAGCTCAAACTCAACGCCATCGAGCAGATGATGGCCTTCGAAACCGCCAAAGGTTTCGTGGCAGGCCAGGCCGGCCCGAACTACCCGGCGC
>CAURWS010000124.1:0-8536 GCA_963528485.1 uncultured Pseudomonas sp.
GGCGTTGCGCGCGACCTCCTCCACGGCCTGGCTCATCTCGGTGATGGCGGTGGCCAGCAGGGTGTTGTCCTGGCGCTGGGCTTCGGCGCGTTCGGCCAGGCCGTGGGACAGCTGAGCCAGGTCGTTGGACTGGCGCTCCAGCGTTACCGACTCTTCGGCAATGCGGTGCAGCATGTCTCGCAACGAACCGGCATAACGGTTGACCGACTCACGCAACGCGCCGATTTCATCGGCGCGCACGATGGCCAGCTGCGTATCGGTGTGCCCGCCCTGACCCAGGCTTGCGATCTGTGCGGTGGTTTCCTCCAGTTGGGTCAGCAGGCGCTTGCCCGCCAGCCATGCCAGGCCCAGCAAAACGCCCAACAGCGGCAGCAGGAACAGCAGGATTTGCCCGGTCAGGCGGTTGGCCAGGCCGACCACCCGTGCTTCAGGGGTCACCAACCCGATGCGCCAGCCGGTGCCGGTCATGGTCGCCAGCGTGACGTAGGCCGGGCCATTGAGTCGGCCATCGTGTTCAAGCCTGAGGGTCGAGAGTGCCGAGGTGTTGCTGGCCAGCTGATCCGCCACAGGTTTCAGCCAAGGCTGCTCCTGGCTCAGGCCGGTGATGGTCAACAGCCCCTTGGTGCCTTTGGCGTCGGGGAAATACAGCAAGTTGCCAGAAGGGTCGACCGCAAAGGCATAGCCGTCGGTGACGCCACCTTTGTCTTTGAGGAAGGCGGCCAGACCGTCGAGTTTCAGGTCGATGGTCGCGACACCGGCGAACGCACCTTGCGCCCGATACGGCACGCTGCAGGTAGTCATGGCCACGCCGCTGACCGGGTCCTGATAGGCATCGGACCAGACGCACCGCCCCGCCGGCGCGGACTTGGCCCCGGTGTACCAGGACTCCGCCCGGTACGGCGGCGTCGCGGCCTGGTTGTATTCGTCCGAGAAGTCCAGCGTGTTGCTGGCGTTACGTGCCCAGAAGAAACTGCGACGCTCGGTGCCCGGGGCAAAGGCGTTGGGCTCCGGCCACAGACCGCCACCGGCGATGGCCGCGTCACCCTGGCTGTCGATCAGGCCCGGAAGGTTGCTCATGAACAGCGCTTCGTCGTGGGGCAGCGTTTCGGCGAGCTTCGCCATCGCAGCCGCCGTGCCTTCGATGCGGCTCAAGGGCAACGCCAACTGGCGGGTAATGGCGCTGGCGGACTGCTCGGCCGACTCGGTGCCGGCGGCCACCAACTGCGGTTTGCCGCCGAGGGTCATGACCGCGAAAATCGCTAGAGCGGTGAGGACCAGTAATGTCAGGATTCCCAGGGTCATTCGTCCGGCAATACGGGTGGGAATCAAGGGCATGATTTAACTCCGAAAAAAATGCAGGTTTGCATCCTTCTGCAACGGCTACGCCAGGGAAAAGTTGAACGCCAGCCCGCGTATTGCTTGAGTGGGCGACAGATGGTCATGCAACCCGTCGCCATAGCCTGGCTGTGGGGCTCAGACCTGCATCCCGTCCCTTGCCACGATCACCTGATCAGGCAGCGCATCAGCATGCTCGATCAACCACGCATCAAGGGTATGCCCCACATGGGTCAACACGCCTGTGCGCGGTTTCAGCGCGCCGATGATTTGCAGGGCCAGGTTCAGGTCGTTGTGATTGCGCGGGGGCTGCGGCTGAGGGGGCATCGAGCAGTCGAGGATCAGCACGTCCAGCGCTTGCTGTTGCAGCAAGGCCAGGGTGTCTGCGGGCAAGCCCACGGTGTCGGTAAGATAGGCCACCCGCCGACCGCCGCCTTCGAGCAGGTAACCCAGCGTCGGTTTTGAATGCAGCAATGGCAGCGCCGTCACCTGAAGCTCACCAAATACTCGCGTCTCGAACGCTGTGAAGGGCTGGCTGAAGTCGAGAATCCCCGGATGCTTGTACAGGTCCGACAGCCCTTCCGGGTCGGCCGGGCCGTGCACCGGAATCACCAGCCCCTGCCCCCAGCGCAGGTGCAACAGGCCCTGGGCGTGGTCGGCGTGGTAATGGGTCTGGAGGATGCCGCTCAAGGTGCGGGGCGGGAAACGTTCGGTGAGGTCCGGCAGGCCGCTGTCGATCAACCAGCGCTGATCGCCCACCTCGACCAACGCCGAGCACGGTCGCCTGCGCAAGCGAGGATTAGCGTGGGCCGCTTCGCAGGCCGGGCACTGACAGCCGTACACCGGCACCTGTCGCGCATCGCCGGTGCCAAGCAAGGTCAGGCGCATACGTGCTCCCGGTCGAGGCGTTGCAGCAAACGAGCGACGGTCTGCTCCAGCGCCCCGGAGTTGTCCAGCAACAGGATTGACGAGGCATTGGCGGTGCCGGCTGCGGCCAGCAGATCATCGGCAAACTGCGCATTGCGCGACAGTCGAGCCTCGATCTCCTGCGCCGACTCCCGGCCCCGCGCCAGCAAACGCTCGCGCAACACCACCTGATCAACACTCAACAGCACCACCAGCAGGTCCGGGTATCGCTCCCGGGCCTGGGGCAGATACCCTCGCGAGCCGTTGATCAGGACGTCGTGCCCTTCGGCCAGCCACAGGTCGATCTCTCTCGGAATACCGTAATGCAGGCCGTTGGCAGCCCAACTCAGGGCAAATGCGCCCTGCTCCTGCATCTGCGCGAACTGCTCGACGCTGACCGCCTGCGCCGCCTCGCCCTTGGCCTCCGCCGAACGGGTGATGACCCGGCGCACGATCCGGCAGCCGCGAGCGGCCAACGGTTCGCGCGCGGCATCCAGCAGGCTGTCCTTGCCCGAACCGGACGGTCCGATGAGATAGATCAACCTGCCTGCCATCAGAAAACCCTCTTCGCTTGTCGCCAGACCTGCTGGATCACCGGCAGGTTGCCCACGGCACGGGCATGAATCAGATCGCCACGCAGACCGACGCGGATCTCGCCACGATCGTGCAGCCCCGCCGAACGCGCCGGCGCCAGGCTCACGGTGGTGACGGCCCTGGCCAGCCCTGCGCCTGCTTGAGGCTGATCGTCGTCCAGTTGCGCACCCAGGGTGAACGCCGCCTGCAGCAGGCTGGCCGGATAATAATCGCTGGAGAGAATATCCAGTAGCCCTTCTTTGGCAAGGGTCGCCGCCGCGATGTTGCCCGAGTGCGAGCCGCCACGAACGATGTTCGGCGCGCCCATCAGCACGCTCATGTCCAGACGACGACAGGCCTGCGCCGCTTCCAGGGTGGTCGGGAACTCGGCGATGGTCATGCCGTAGCCGGCCGACTCCTCGACGTGCTCGACGGTGGCGTCGTCGTGACTGGCCACCGACAGGCCGCGCGCCAGACAGATGTCGACGATGGCCTTGCGATAACGGTCACTGTAGACCCTGGAGTTGGCGACCTGCTCGACGATGAATGCGTCCATCTGCTCGCTGCTCAGGTGGTACTTGCCCATGTAGTACTCACGGTACTTGGATTCAAGGGCGAACTGACGCTGACCCGGCGAATGGTCCATGGTCGACACCAGTTGCACCAGCGGCTGCTCCACCAAGTCGCGGAACACGCTGAGGGTGTCGGGGTGGCAGACCTCTCGGCGCGGGTTATGTCGGCGGCGTTGGCACGGGCGATGGCTTCGACCATGCCCGGCAACTGCTGCATGCGCTTGCCCTTGGGGTTGACGTCGCCGATGGACAGCGCGTCGAACACCGTGGTGATACCCGCCGCGATGATCTGAGCGTCGTGGCTCATCACCGCCGAGGCCGACGGCCAGTCCACGCCGGGGCGCGGGCTCAGGTGTTTTTCCAGGTTGTCGGTGTGCAGCTCGACCAGCCCCGGCAGCAGGTAATCGCCCTCGAGGTTTTGCGCTTGAGGCAGGCAGCTCGCGCCGCTCTGCACGTCGCTGATCAGCCCGTCATGCAGGACCACGGTGCCGGTGAACACCTGATCGGCAGTGACGATGCGGGCGTTGGTCAGGATCTGTTCGTTCAGCATTGCAGCAACTCCTTGGCGGTCAGGTGCTTGTCTGGCAACTCTTGCGGGGTCATGTCGAGCACGCGGTCGGCCACCGCTTCGCGGGCCAGGCGGTCGTGGAAGATGCCGATCAGCGCGGCACCGGCGTGTTTGGCTTCGTTGATCAGCTCCAGCACCACCGCGCGGTTGCTGTCGTCCAGCGACGCGGTGGGTTCGTCCAGCAGCATCACCGGCCACGGCACCATGAAACCCCGGGCGATGTTGACGCGCTGCTGCTCGCCGCCGGAAAAAGTCCCCGGCGCCAATTGCCACAGTCGTTGAGGAATGTTCAGGCGTGCCAGCAGAAGCTGGGCGCGGGCCTTGGCGTCTTCGCGACGCCAGCCTCGGGCCAGTGCCGGTTCCATCACCACGTCCAGCGTCGCGACCCGGGGGATCACTCGCAGGAACTGACTCACATAGCCCAGCGTTTGTTGGCGCACTTGCAGCACATCGCGAGGCTCGGCACCGACCAGCTCAAGCCATTGGTTGTGATGCAGCACGCGAATGCTGCCGCCCGCCGGCAGGTAATTGCCGTACAGGGTGCGCAGCAAGGTGCTTTTGCCCGCGCCGGAATGGCCGTGCAATACCAGGCATTCGCCGCCGCGCACCGAGAAATTCAGGCCGCGCAGCACGTTGAGCACCACCCCGTTCTGCTGGTGCAGGGTGAAGGTTTTCGAGAGGTTCTGGACCTCGATCAGCGTGTTCATCAAAGCCACTCCAAAAGTCCGATCAAGGTTGCAGCACAGAAGAAACCAGCAGCTGCGAATACGGGTGCTGCGGATCGTCGAGGATCTGATCGGTCAGCCCGGTTTCCACCACCCGCGAGCGGCGCATGACCATCAGGCGATCCGCCAGCAGACGCGCCACGGCCAGGTCGTGGGTGACGATCACCACCGCCAGGTCCAGCTCGCGTACCAGGCCGCGCATCAGGTCGAGCAAGCGCGCCTGCACCGACACATCGAGGCCGCCGGTGGGCTCGTCCATGAACACCAGACGCGGCCCGGACACGAGGTTGCGGGCGATCTGCAAACGTTGCTGCATGCCGCCGGAAAAGGTCCGCGGCAGGTCGTCGATGCGCGCCGGATCGATCTCCACCTGATTCAGCCAGTCCAGCCCTGCCGCACGCAGCTGCTGGTAGTTGCGCACGCCCTGGGCCATCAGCCGCTCGCCGATGTTGGCGCCTGCCGAAACCGCCATGCGCAGCCCGTCGCGCGGGTTCTGCTCGACGAAGCCCCATTCGGTGCGCAACAAGGTGCGCCGCTGCGCTTCGCTGGCGCTATAAAGGTCCAGCCAACGGCCTTGCGTGTCTCGGTAATCGATGCCGCCAGCGTCTGGCGGGCAACGACCGCTGAGCAGCGACAGCAGGGTCGACTTGCCCGAGCCGGACTCGCCGACGATGCCCAGCACTTCGCCGGGGTACAGCTCGAAGCTGACGTCCTGACAGCCCTTCTCCGGCCCGTACAGCTTGCTCAGGCCCTTGACCTTGAGCAGCGGCTGGCGGCGATCGGCGATCGCCTCCGGTTGCAGGTTTCTCGCAGCGATCATGGCTTCGCCCTCCCCTCATTGACCCGTTGCGCGCAGTAGTCGGTGTCCGAGCAGACAAAACTCTGGGTGCCCTTATCGTCGAGAATCAGCTCGTCGAGAAACGAGTCGTGGCTGCCGCAGATGGCGCAGTTGTGCCCCCATTGCTGCACTTCGAAGGGGTGATCCTCAAAGTCCAGGCTGGTGACGCGGGTGTACGGTGGAATGGCGTACAGACGCTTCTCGCGGCCGGCGCCGAACAGCATCAGCGCCGGGCTCATGTCGAGTTTCGGGTTGTCGAATTTTGGAATCGGCGACGGATCTGTCACGTAGCGCTCGTCCACCATCACCGGGTAGGCGTAGGCCGTGGCGATGTGGCCGAAGGTGGCGATGTCTTCGTACAGCTTGACGTGCATCACCCCGTAATCGTTGAGCGCGTGCATGGTCCGGGTTTCGGTTTCCGAGGGCTCGATGAAGCGCAGCGGCTCCGGAATCGGCACCTGAAAGACCATGATCTGATCAGCATGCAGCGGCGTTTCCGGGATGCGGTGACGGGTCTGGATGATCGTCGCGTCCGGTGTGCGCTCGGTGGTTTCGACGCCAGCGGTGCGAGCGAAGAACCGGCGAATCGACACCGCGTTAGTGGTGTCGTCGGCGCCCTGATCGATGACCTTGAGCACGTCTTCGGCACCGAGAATCGCGGCGGTCAGTTGCATGCCGCCGGTGCCCCAGCCATAGGGCAGCGGCATTTCACGGCCGCCGAACGGCACCTGGTAACCGGGAATCGCCACGGCCTTGAGCAGGCCCCGACGGATCATGCGTTTGGTCTGCTCGTCCAGGTAGGCGAAGTTGTACGCTTCGTCGCGCTCTGGACGAGAGTGTGGGCGGGGCTGCTGTCGAGGTTCAGTGGCGGCATTCATTGAGCCGACTCCTTGGAAGGCTTGCGCAGTTTGCGGATCAGTTCCAGTTCGGCCTGGAAGTCCACGTAGTGCGGCAGTTTCAGGTGCGAGACGAAGCCCGAGGCTTCGACGTTGTCGCAGTGGGCGAGGACGAACTCTTCCTGCTGCGCGGGCGAGACGATCTCCTCGCCGTACTCCCCGGCGCGCAGCGAGCGGTCCACCAGCGCCATGCCCATGGCCTTGCGCTCGGCGTGGCCGAAGGTCAGGCCGTAGCCGCGGGTGAACTGCGGCAATTCGGTGGCTGAGCCGACGAACTGGTTGACCATCTCGCACTCGGTGACCTCGATGGCGCCGATGGAAATCGGAAAACCCAGCTCTTCCGGCTCGATCCACACCTCGACTTCACCGACACGAATCTCCCCGGCAAACGGGTGATTGCGGCCGTAGCCACGCTGGGTCGAATAGCCGAGCGCCAACAGAAAGCCCTCATCGCCACGGGCCAACGCCTGCAGGCGCTCGGCGCGGCTGGCCGGGTACTCCAGCGGCTCGCGAGTGATGTCGGCGACGGGAGCACCGGTGTCGGCCTCTTCCTTGATCAGCCCCTCGATGGCCAGCAGGCCGGACACCCGCGGACACGCCTCGACCGCCGCACCGGGCCGCGCTTGCGGGCCGGGGTATTCGCCTTCGGCCAGCAGGGTGAAATCCAGCAGGCGGGGGGTGTAGTCGAAGGTCGGCCCGAGCAGTTGCCCGCCCGGGACGTCCTTGAAGGTCGCCGACAGACGCCGGCTGATCTGCATTGCCGAGGTGTCGATGGGCAGGCTGGCGTTGAAGCGCGGCAGCGTGGTGCGGTAGGCGCGCAGCAGGAAGATGGCTTCCACCAGATCCCCTGCGGCCTGCTTGATGGCCAGCGCGGCGAGTTCTTCGTCGTACAGCGAGCCTTCGGTCATGACCCGGGCGACAGCGAGGGGCAATTGCTGACGAACCTGCTCGACGTTCAGCTCGGCGACCGAGGTGTCACCCCGGCGTTTTTTCGCCAGCAACTTGTGGGCGTTATCGATGGCCTGTTCACCACCTTTGACGGCAACGTACATCACTGAGCTCCTTTAAGAAGAACCTGAGTGCTGCGCGGCAGCCCCATCAATTCGCTGCCCGCCACGAAGAACACGTCGATGCCACGGGGGAAGTCATTGCGCGAGTTGCGCTCCTCCCAGAAGGCTTCCTGCAGCGGCAAGCTGACGTGGTTCCTGCTCTCGATGCCCGGCCCCTGCCAGGCCAGCTGACGACCGCCCTGCAGGCTTGGCAGTTGAATCAGCAGGGTGCAGGACTGATCGGGGTAGCGGTCGTTGCCCAGATCGAAGCCGCTCAGGTCGTGCAGCTGGCTGTCGTCGAGCAAGGCGAAGCGCGCGTTCTGCCGGTCGCCGACGATGGGGCAACCGCAGTGAAAGGTCAGGTTGGCGCGAATGGCCTGGGTGTCGAACTTGGGCGCCAGCCATAGCGGCGTGTCGACATCCAGCAGCGCCAGGCACAACGCATGGCTGGCCGGCGCCAGCCCTTCCAGATGCGGCGGGATCTGCGCCGACAGCAGGCTCTGGGCCACGCCCGGCCCGGCCAGGGCCTTGAGGGCTGCGCGGAAGCTGCGTTGCGAATCCAGCACCGGATCGGCGAAAGCGGGCTGCAACAGGGTCGCACTTGCGGTCACTGCGTCCATCAGTTCTCTCCTCGGACCAGGGTGAAGAAGTCCACTTTGGTCGCTGCGGTTTCGGCTTGTTGTTGAGAGCGGCGCACGGCTTGGGCCTGCGCCAGGGGTTCGATCAACTCACCGAGCCAGTGAGCCTGTTGCGGGCCTTGCAAATGGGCGTCGGCCAGAGCGGCGAGTTCGGCGTGGGCCTTGTCGCGCCCGGCCAGGTAGCTGTAGCCGGTGCGACCGTCGGCCAGGCGCACCACGCAACGGGTCACGCTCATTTCGCCGACGTTGAATGGCGCACCGCTGCCGCCCATGCGCCCACGCACCAGGGTCATGCCGATTTCCGGGGCGCGGATCAGCTGGTATTCGGCATCGCGCAGGGCGTCTTCATGGGGCAGCAGGTCGGCGCGGCGGGTGCGCGACAGCACGCCAATCCAGTGCTGGCGAGCAGCGTGATCTTCAGTGGAAGCGTCAGGGG
>CAURWS010000125.1:0-8533 GCA_963528485.1 uncultured Pseudomonas sp.
GTGCCAGCATGCCGCCCAGGGTCAGGACGACCGTGAACGCAAGAAACAGCAGCACCGCCAGCACCACGGCCTCTTCGTCCGAGAAGTAGCGCTGCATCCAGTCGCGAAGCACTTTGAACATCAATGATCCTTTGAAACGATGAGGTAAAACGCCAAGGGCCCGTGCGATCAGGCCTTGCGCAACCAATAGCGATAAATGCCATCGGCGGCCTCTTCGTGCAACAACACGTGGCCCGCCAGCTTGGCGAAGGTGCGGAAATCCCGTTGCGAACCCGCGTCGGTGGCCGTCACTTTGAGCACCGCGCCGCTGGCCAGACGATTGAGTTCCATCTTGGCCTTGAGTAAAGGCAGCGGGCAGTTCAGGCCGCTGGCATCCAGCTCGGCGTCGCAGGTCGCGGGGCGCTGTACAGCGTCAGACATCATTTCTCTCCGGGCAGACACATCCGATAACACAGAATGTGCAAATAAGATGAAGAAGACCATTCTTACAAGCTGCGCAGAATACCGCACTCTGGTCAGCAAGCCATTGAGCCAGCTACAGTAACGACTTTCTGCCTCAGAGTTTCGTGCATGAATTTTCTGCGCCCCGCACTGCTGACGCTCGCATGCCTGATGGCTGCCCCGACTTTCGCAGACGACCTGCCGTCCCTTGGCGACGCCAGTTCCTCCATCGTTTCCCCGCAACAGGAGCACGACTTGGGCCGGGCCTGGCTGGGCCTGTTGCGCGCGCAAGTGGCGCAATTGTCCGACCCTCAGCTCAAGGATTTCGTCGAGACGTCGGTCTATCGCCTGGCCGAAACCAGCCAAGTGCAGGACCGCCGACTGGAATTCATCCTGATCAACACCCCCGAAATCAACGCATTCGCCGCCCCCGGCGGAATTATCGGCGTCAACGGCGGCCTGTTCCTGCATGCCGAAACAGAGGGCGAATACGCAGCGGTGCTGGCCCACGAACTCGCTCACTTGTCGCAACGCCACTTCGCCCGCGGCGTGCAGGCCCAGCAGCGCATGCAGGTGCCGGTCATGGCCGCCATGCTCGCCGGTATCGTGATGGCCGCAGCAGGCGCCGGTGATGCCGGTATCGCGGCGATCGCCGGTACTCAGGCAGCGGCGATTCAGGAGCAGGCGCGTTTCTCCCGGCAGAATGAGGCCGAGGCCGACCGCATCGGTATTCTCAATCTGGAAAAGGCCGGTTACGACCCGCGCAACATGCCGACGATGTTCGAGCGTCTGGCCCGTCAGTATCGCTACGACGCCAAACCGCCGGAATTCCTGATGAGTCACCCGGTGACCGAATCCCGTATCGCCGACACCCGCAACCGTGCCGAACAGGCCAAGCCGGGCGGCAAGGAAGACAGCCTCACTTACCAGCTGATGCGCTCGCGCGTGATGCTGATCTACGAAGAAACCCCGGGCATGGCGGCCAAGCGCTTCCGCGCACAACTGGCTGAAAACCCGAAAAACGACGCCGCCCGTTACGGCCTGGCACTCGCGCAGACCAAGGGTGGCCAGTTGAATGAGGCCAGAGACAGCCTCAAGCCGCTGATCGACAAGGCGGCGGACAACATCACCTACAACCTGGCGATGATCAATCTGGACATCACCAACAACCGCTTTCCCGATGCACAGCAGCGGGTAGACCGAATGCTGGACAAGTTTCCCGATAACTACCCGCTGAATCAGGCCAAGGTCGACATACTGCTCAAGCAGTCCAAGGCGCCAGACGCGCTGAAGGCCCTGGAAACATTGCTCAAGAGCCGCCCGGACGATCCGGATATCTGGAACCAGGTGGCCGACACACGTGGCCTCTCGGGCAACACCATCGGCTCCCATCAGGCCCGCGCCGAATATTTCGCACTGATGGGCGATTTCAAGCAGGCCATCCAACAGCTGGAGTTCGCCAAACGTCGGGCCAACAACAACTTCCAGCTGGCCTCGCGGATCGACGCGCGGCAGCAGGAAATCATCGCCCAGGAACGGGCAGTCAAAGAGATGATGAATTAGCCGCAGCTCAAAGCGTCAAGCTGCAAGAAAAGCAGGGCAACGCGCCCCCTCCTGCAGCTTGAAGCTTGTGGCTGCTGTCAGGCGTTTCCTGAGAGCTTCAACCGCGCAGCCTGGGTGAAATCCAGCATGCGCTGCAGCGGTCTGACGGCGTGAGGGATGATCGCAGGGTCAACGAAGATCTCGTTGGTGCCTTCACGCAGGCACTGCAGGGTGCGCGCCAAGGTGTTCATCGCCATCCACGGGCAGTGCGCGCAACTGCGGCAGGCTGCGCCGTTGCCGGCGGTGGGGGCTTCGATAAAGATCTTGTCCGGGCACAACTGCTGCATCTTGTAGAAGATGCCGCGATCGGTTGCCACGATGAAGGTCTTGTTCGGCAGGGTCTGAGCGGCCTTGATCAACTGACTGGTGGAACCCACCGCGTCGGCCAGATCGATCACCGACTCGGGCGACTCGGGGTGCACCAGAATCGCCGCATCCGGGTACAGCGCCTTCATGTCTTCCAGCTGACGCGACTTGAACTCCTCGTGAACGATGCAGGCACCATCCCACAGCAGCATGTCGGCGCCGGTTTCACGCTGGATGTAGCGACCCAAGTGCTTGTCCGGCGCCCAGATGATCTTCTCGCCGTTGTCCATCAGGCTCTCGACAATCTCCAACGCGCAGCTTGAGGTCACCACCCAGTCGGCCCGGGCTTTGACCGCGGCCGACGTGTTGGCGTAGACCACCACGGTGCGTTCAGGATGTTTGTCACAAAAGCTGGTGAACTCATCGACGCCGCAACCCAGATCCAGCGAGCAGGTCGCCTCCAGGGTCGGCATCAGAATGAGCTTTTCCGGGGTCAGGATCTTCGCCGTCTCGCCCATGAAACGCACGCCCGCCACCAGAACGGTCTTGGCGGGGTGGTTCTTGCCGAAGCGGGCCATTTCCAGCGAATCTGAGACACAGCCGCCGGTTTCTTCCGCCAACGCCTGAATCACCGGGTCGCAGTAATAGTGAGCCACCAGCACCGCATCCTGAGCCTTGAGCTCGTCAGCGATCAGGCGGCGATACTCGGCTTCTTCTTCCGGAGTAAGGGCTTTAGGCTGCTTGGCGTCTAGATGCGCCTGTACCAGAAGGCGTTCGGAAATCTGTGTCATGTTCGCAGGACCTGAATGCGCGCGAGCGCGAACGTCGAGTTTACACCTGAACAACAGGCAACAAATAAGGCAGGAAACCCTCACGGTCATGAAGTTTCCAGCCCTGTGCACGCATCAAAGTGCATGCATCGATAATGCATTCGCCGCGCGCTGACTGCCGTATTTCGAGGCGCAAACAGCAGGCGGTCTGAAGCGGCGGCGAATGTATCACGTTACCTGTTGAGCGTTCACTTACCGACGACAGCGCCTCAGCCCAGGCGCATCGACAACTCGACATCTTCGGCAAACGGGATCGACAGATACCCCTGCTCGATCGAGCGCACCCGCGCCAGGTAATCAGGTGCGTAATCGGCGTTGTCCGCGATGATCAAGGCGCCTGGCCGCAAACGGCTCTCTACAAGGCTCAAAATCTCCGGATACAGCGCCTTGGCGCCATCGAGCAACACCAGGTCGATAGACGCCGGCAGATCCTTGCCCAGCGTCTTCAGCGCGTCGCCTTCTCGGATTTCCACCAGGTCCAGCAAACCGCCGGCCTTGAGGTTGTCCCGCGCTTGCGAGATCTTCGACGACTCGAACTCGCTGGTGATCAGCAGACCGCCGCCGTTGTCGCGCAAGGCGGCTGCCAGGTGCAGGGTCGAAATGCCGAACGAGGTGCCGAATTCCACCACCGTGCGTGCCTTGCAACTGCGCGCCAGCATGTAGAGCAAGGCGCCGGTCTCGCGGGAAACCGCCAGCGGGAAATCCTTCAGGCGCCCGTAAAAATCCAGGTAGTCAGTTTTGCTGCGCATCAGGCGTGCGAGATCGTCCTGAGTGAAGTCAGCCAGTTCCGGGCTGCTCCTCGGCAACTGCTCCTGCGCCTCGGTGAACAAGCGTTCCAGCAGAGGGGCAACAGGGCGTGTGGTCAGGGTATTCATGGGTGTTCTCCGGATTGAAAGGTGCGTAAAGCTCAATGCCGGAATAGAATGCGACGAATTACTCACGTTCGATAATCGCATTCCCAAGCCGCCATGACCGATTCCCGCAACCGCGCGATTTCCCTGCGCAAGAAGCCCAAACAGGCACGCTCTGAGGCGTCTGTTTCCATCATTCTGCAAGCCGCTATTCAGGTTTTGGCCAAGGAAGGCGCGGCCCGCTTTACCACCGCCCGCGTCGCCGAAAAGGCCGGGGTGAGCATTGGCTCGCTTTACCAGTACTTCCCCAACAAGGCTGCAATCCTGTTTCGCTTGCAAAGCGATGAATGGAAACAGACCACCGAACTGCTCAGCCGCCTGCTCGAAGACTCCACCATCGCGCCCCTGCAACGCTTGCGCAATCTGGTGCACACCTTCATCCACTCCGAGTGCGAAGAGGCCGACATGCGCATCGCCCTCGACGACGCCGCCCCGCTCTACCGACACGCCCCCGAAGCTCGCCAGGTCAAGGAACAAGGGCAACAAGGAATCATTCGCTTCATGCAAGAAGTGCTTCCGGATGCAGCAGAGGGCACAAGGCGCCGGGCGGCGGACTTGATCACGACCACGATGAGCACCGTGGGCAAAGAGTTTTCACAAACGCCGAGGACGCAGGCCGAGATCGACGAATATGCGAGCGCCATGGCGGACATGTTTTGTGCGTATTTGCAGCGGCTGGCCTAAAGCCCTGAGCCCTGAGTGACGGGGTTTGCCTGGGTAGCGTGAGCGTTCGCGGCGGCTCCAATCAGCTCGCCGCGAACGGGTTGGCAGGATCAATACTTCCAGGTCACCGAGGCGGTCAGGTTTCGCGGCGCGCCATAGCTGGCGGTGGTGGCGTTGTCATAAAGCGACAGCAGGTATTTGCGGTCAGTGACGTTGTTCAGGTTCAGCGACGTGCTCCAGTGGCTGTCGATGTCATAGCTGGACATCAGATCGACCAGGCCATACGCGTTCTGGTGAATGGCACTGTTGGTGTCGTTCTCCACCGCCGTTTGCCAACTGACGCGAGCGCCGACCTTCATCTGAGGCAGGCTTGGCAGGCGATACGTTGCCATGCCACGGAAGCTGTGGGTCGGTACGGATTTACGGGCTTTTTCGCCGTTGTCATCGTCGATACGCACGTAGGTGTAGCCGGCGAGCAGATCGAGGCCATCCACCACTTCGCCAGAAGCTTGCAGCTCGACGCCGTGGCTCTTGAAGTCTTCGGGCGCGTAGACCTCCTGCACGCCGTTGAAACCGGCATCCACCGCCACGTTACGTTGTTCGGTCTTGAACAGCGCAGCGGTCAGGTGCAGACGCTCGTCCATCACGCTGCCTTTGAGGCCGATTTCCTTGCTGGTGCCTTCCAGCGGATCAAGCAGGGAACCGTCGGTGCCGATCTTGTATTGCGGTGTGTAGATCTTCGTCCAGCTGCCGTAAACGCTCCACTGTTCGTTCAGGTCGTAGACCAGGCCGGTGTAAGGCGTGACCTTGCCGTGGGCGCGGGTGTAGTACTCGGCACCGTAATTCTCGCCCTTGCCGTCGGCACTGAGCATGCGCGCACCGGCGATCCAGTGCAGGTCGTCGGTAAGGCTGAAACGAGCGCCTGCGAACACGCTCTTTTGCGTGTCCTGGAAGTTTTGCGACAGGTCGTCACTGGTGAAGCCAAACGATGGCATGGGCGTATTGCCCGCCAGAATGCCCGCGAACGATGTATCGAAGGCGCTGCCGTCTTCTTCGTTTTCGTCGTACTCGTGGCCTTTCTGGTGGGTGCGCCCATAAGCGGCGCCGAAGGTCAGCTGATGCTCGCGACCGAACAGGCTGAACGGCCCCTGCACCTTGGCCTCGCCCAGCAACTGATGAGCCTCGCTGCGGGTGTGGTTGGCATAGGCCAGGGCGTCATCACCCGTTACAGAACCCACATAGAGCATGTTGGTGTTCTGTTTTTCCTGCACGCCTGTGGCGGTCAGCGTGGCATTCCAGTCATTGCCGAAATCGTGCTTGAGCTCGATGAACGTGCGCTGGGTATGCAGGTTCCAATACGTCCACGGCTGGCCGATGCTGTTGCTGCGGCCGCTGTAATGGATGGCGTTGCCGTCGCTGTCGACCAGCGGCAGGTTGCCCCAGGTGCTGCCGTTGGAGTCGCTGTTGTGCTGGGAGAAGCCCACCGTCACGGTGTCTGCGTCGCTCACGTCGAATGCCAGCAGGCCCGCGGCAACGTTGCGCTCGTGGCTGTAGCGATCCATCCACGAGTTGCCTTTGTCGTGGGAATAGATGAAGCGGCCGCGCACGTTGCCGGTGTCCGTCAGCGGACCGGATACATCGACATCGATGCGACGGTTGTCCCAGGAGCCCACACTGGTGTCGATCTGCGCCTGGAACGTCTCGGTCGGGCGCTTGCGCACGAAGTTGACCGTCGCAGACGGGTTACCCGCCCCGCTCATCAAGCCGTTGGCGCCATGCAACACGTCGATCTGCTCGTACTCGGCCAGGTCCTGCTCGCCCACCAGCAGCGTGCCCACGAACGGCATGCCCATGCCGTCGTACTCGAAGGTGTTGATGTCGAAGCCGCGCGAGGTGAACTCGGTGCGGTCGGTTTCCGTCTGCTCAACCGTTACCGATGGCGCCGCGCGCAGGGCATCCTTGATGCCATTGATCTTGAAATCGTCCAGTTCCTGGCGGGTGATGGTCGTCACCGCCTGCGGCGTCTGCTTGTCGGTCAGACCCAGCTTCGTCGTGGAGGACGAAGCCTTGCCCTCATAGCCCTGACTGACGCCGTCGACGCTCTCAGTGCTGCTCTGAATTTGAGTGACCGGCAAGGTCAGGTCGTCGGCGGCCTGAACGATGGACACGGCGCTGCATGCGCCAATCAGAAGAAAACCGGCGGGGAAATGGCGTTTCAAAGGCGTTCCTAAGAGTCGAAGCGAAAGAGGTTTTAAATTCGAATGAGAATCTAACTCATAAAGATCTCTAAATTCGACTTTTTTTTCACATTTGCTCACATCTTTTTCACATCAACGCCCACTACAGACTTGACACAAACTGAACACATTCCCGTGCTCCAGCGGCCCTCGACTGCCACCACGGCATACCGAATCTCGAGGGGTGCGGGCTCGCGGTGATCCATTGATCCTTTATTCGGAACGATGCGGCGCTGGGCCGATCCCTTTATTGATTGAGTCAATACCAAGACGTACTGGCTACGTTCGAGTGGCCCTACCCACCAAAGGAATGACCTATGCCCTGCAGACAACCCATCGCTGCTTTAGCCCTCGCCCTGCTTTGCGCTGTTCCAAGCATTTCTCATGCAGCTGATGATCCTGCCGTTACGCTGGATCGCCCCGGAACCGGTGACAGGGAGTACAAAGTCGGTGATCCCGTGCCCGATGAATATCAACGTGAAAGCATGGAAGTCAAAGACTGGAAAAGTCGCCACTTGAAAGCGCCTGGCGAGCACGAGCAGTGGGTACAAATCAAAGGCAAATATGCGCTGATCAGTGTGCCTACAGGCACCATCAAGGAGATGGTCAACAAGTGACCTGTTCGAGCCAGTATTCGAGGTGGTGGACTTCGAAAACAATACCGTGAACGCGCTGGGCAGTCTTGAAACCAGCGTGACGCTTACGACTCCAGACGACATTGGTACCTTGACAGCGGAAATCGTTTTCTTCGAACCGCGTTTGCGCAATCAGATTGTGTACCTCGCGGGAGACACTGTGACGTACGGGGAGGTTGCGAGCCTCCTCGAACGTGTACTGGGCCGCCCGTTCAAACGTAACGTATGGACTGTTGCGTACTTGCTCCAAGAATTAGAGAAAGACCCAACGCATCACATCAAGAAGTACCGCGCTGTGTTCGCTCAGGGCAGAGGTGTGGCCTGGCCTAAAGCAGGCACCTTCAACGCGCAGCAGTCGATTCAGGTCACCACCGCTGAGAAGTGGGCCCGGGCAAATCTCTCAACGCCTTCGGCGCACGTCCAGTAGCCGAACGCCACTGCCTGCTCAGGACAAGACATGGCTTTGCAGACAGCAAGCGAGAAACAAAGATCGGCACTCGCCGACGGCGTTCAGCGCCGTTTGCCCAGGCCCGGTCCAGAGGTCGTTCACCCTGTTATCTCATTCACGCATCAAGTCGCCGGTTCACACCGGCGACTTGATTACGAAAGAAGCAACGTTACTGATTGAGCGCTGCGATCAGAGCGACCACTTCAGCGAGAACATCAAGTTACGCGGATCACCATAGACCCCCGTGCCGGATGCGTTCGGAATACCTTGCCAGTAGCGGGTATTGAACAGGTTGTTGACGTTCACGCGGCCGTCCCAGTGCTCGTCAAACTTGTAACCGGCCATGAGGCCGACGATGCCGTAGGCATCCTGATCCGCAGTGCCGGTGCCTACGCGGTTGAATGTCTTGCTTTGAGCCAGAACGTTGGCGCCCACCCGCATCTTGTGCAGTTCGCCAGGC
>CAURWS010000126.1:0-8497 GCA_963528485.1 uncultured Pseudomonas sp.
TCTTGCCGGCCAGGTCCAGGCACAGGCTGCGCACGCTCACCGGGACAGGCAGCGCATCCAGCAGATGAGCGGTTGTCAGCAACAAGCTGATACCACTGTCCTCGAACATATAGGCCAGACGCTCCCGAGGGTACTCAGGATCAAGCGGCACATAGGCGCCACCCGCCTTGAGGATCGCCATCAGGCCAACAACCATTTCAATCGAGCGCTCGGCGGCGATACCGACAATGACGTCAGGCCCGACACCGGCGTCGAGCAAACGGTGAGCCCACTGGTTAGCCTGGGCATTCAATTGCGCATAAGTCAGCTCTCGATCTGCGAAGCGCACTGCCGGAGCATCCGGAGTGCGCTCTGCCTGAGCTTCGAACAACCGATGAACGGCCCAGTCCCCCGGATAGCGGACGGCGGTCGCATTCCACGTGTGGAGCGCTTGCTGACATTCCGCTTCAGCCAGCATCGGCAACCGCGCAATGCACTGCTGCGGATCAGCGGCAATGGCCTGCAGCAGCTGCTGCCAGTGGGTGACCAGACGCTCGACCGTTTGCGCGTCGAACAGGTCCGTCGCGTACTTGAACAAAGCCTCGATGCCGTGGGGATGCTCGGTGGTGTTGAGGACCAGGTCGAACTGCGCGGTCTGGCTTTGCCATTCGAGGCGTTCCACTTGCAGCTCGCCGAACTGCGTCTGAGCACTGGCGCGGCTTTGTGCCTGGTGGTTGAACATCACCTGGAACAGCGGGCTGTGGCTCAGGCTGCGGCCCGGCTGCAAGGCTTCCACCAGTTGCTCGAACGGCAGGTCCTGATGGGCCTGGGCGTCCTGAGCGGTCTGACGCACCTGACGCAGCAGCTCTACGAAAGGTCGTTGGCCGTCGACATCGGCCTTGAGTACCTGGGTGTTGACGAAAAAGCCGATAAGGCGCTCGATTTCGGCACGCCCGCGGTTGGCCACGGGGACGCCAACACGGATGTCGGTCTGGCCGCTGTAGCGATGCAGCAACGACTGGAACGAGGCCAGCAGCACCACGAACAGCGTGGTGTTTTCACGTCGCGCCAGGTCCTTGAGTGCCTCGGCCAGCGGCGCATCCAGCACCAGAGCATGGCTGGCGCCCGCGAAACTCTGCATCGCCGGGCGTGGGAAATCGGTAGGCAGTTCGAGCACGGGCTGCTCGCCACCCAGTTTATCTTGCCAGTAGGTCAGTTGCCGCTCCTGCTCGCCGGCCTCCATCCATTGCCGCTGCCACTGGGCATAGTCGGCGTACTGGATGTTCAGCTCGGCCAGGTGGACGTCGCGACCTGCACTGAAGCCGGCATAGAATTGCACCAGTTCCTCGACCATGACCTGCATCGACCAGGCGTCGGAAATGATGTGATGCAACGTCACCACCAGCACGTGATCGTCGGCCGCCAGGCGCAGCAACCGGGCACGCATCAGCGGCCCTTCCTGCAAATCGAAAAGTTTTCCTGTTTCCTGTTCGATACAGGCATGCAGGCGAGTCTGCAGCGACTCCCCGGCAGCCAGCGTCAGCTCATCCACCGCCAGTGCAAACGACCCTGTTTCCAGGACCACTTGCACCGGCTGATCATCCTGCTGAGTGAAGACGGTGCGCAGGCTTTCGTGTCGCTCGATCAGGGCCTGGAAGCTGCGTTGCAACGCCGCTGCGTCAAGCCGCCCCTTCAGACGCAGGGCGACAGGAATGTTGTAGGCCGTGCTCTGCGGCGCCCATTGCCAGAGGAACCATTGCCGCTGCTGCGCGTACGACAGCAGCAGCGGCTCGTCGGCGGCACGCTGGAAAACCGGGGCAATCGTAAACAGGTTCACGCCTTTCTGTTTGAGCAGAACTGCCAGAGCCTTTCGTTGTTTGGCCGAAAGTTTTCCTACCGACTCGATTAACTCTTGCACGCGTTGTCCTCACTCAAGAAATCAGTTTTTCAAGATCATCGAGGGATAGACGTTTGAGAGCCTCCAGAGATTTAGCCAATTCATCTTCGACCGGCGACAAATCACTGCGCAGGGCGTCGACGCGTGCACAGAACTGCTCCAGCGTGTCGGCGGCGAACAGCTCCTTGAGCGGCACCTGGACGCCAAGGCGCTCCTTGATGCGGGTCACTACCAGGGTGGCCAGCAACGAGTGCCCGCCCAACTGGAAGAAGCTGTCACCCAGCCCTACGCGCTCGACCTCCAGCACCTCCTGCCAGAGGGCCGCGATCTCCCATTGCAGCTCATTGCGGGGCGCGACATAGGGGTGCTGGACGGGGTTGCCACCCATGGCCAGCAGCGCCTTGCGGTCGAGCTTGCCGTTGGGGGTCAGGGGCAGCGCATCGATCACGTGCATGTGGCTTGGCACCATGTGCGCCGGCAGGCTCGCCGCCAGATAGCCGCGCAGGGTATCGGCCAGTGACACTTGTTCTTGCACCTGCGCCACCACATAGCCCAACAGCTGCTTGCCCGCCGGACCGTCCTGGGTCAGCAGGACCGCTTCACGCACCGCCGGATGTTGCAGCAGCCGATTCTCGATCTCGCTGAGTTCGATCCGGAAGCCACGAATCTTCACTTGATGGTCGGCTCGACCGATGTACTCGATATCGCCCTCCTCGCCCTGGCGCACCAGATCACCGGTGCGATAGAGACGTGCGCCGTCGTGCGAGAACGGGTCCGGCACATAGCGCTCGGCCGTCAACCCCGGGCGCATCAGGTAACCACGGGTCACCCCGGCGCCGGCCAGGTACAGCTCGGCTGCCACCCCCGCAGGCAACGCCTGCAACTGGGTGTCCAGCAGGTACGCCGTGGTGTTGTCGAGCGGGCGACCGATATTGGCCTGCCCCCCCGGTACGCGCAGGGTAAAGGTCGAATAGGTGGTGTCTTCGGACGGGCCGTACAGGTCATACACCCGGTCCACCTCTGTGCTGGCGTACAGGCTGTCGACCAGCGGCTGCTTGAGGGGCTCGCCCGCCAGGTTGATGGTCTTCACCGACGCCGGGATCTGCCCGGCACGCTGCAACGCCGCAATGGCCGAGGGCACGGTGTTGATCAACCGCACTCGGTCACGGGCCGGCAACTCGGGCAGCGCCAGGGCGTTGTCGGCCAGCACCATGAAGCCGCCGCCACTGAGGGTCACGAAGATTTCCCAGACCGACAGGTCGAAGCAGATCGAAGTCGACGCCAGCACGCCCTGCAACGCATCCGCCGACCAGGTGGCCAGCGACCATTGCACCAGCGCCGCCACGTTGCCATGGCTGATGGCGACACCCTTGGGCTTGCCGGTGGAGCCTGAGGTGTAGATGACATACGCCAGGTTGTCGGCAACGGTCAGCGTCGCCGGAGAAGCCGACGGCCACTCCTGGAGCCAGTCATCGGTGCGTTGCACCAGCAGGATCTGCGCGTCGAGAACCGGCGGCAGCACATCGAGCAACGCGGTTTCCGTCAGCAGCACCGTTGCCCGACTGTCATCGAGCATGTGCAGCAGACGCTCCTGCGGATACTCCGGGTCCAGCGGCACATAGGCGCCACCGGCCTTGAGGATCGCCAGCAGGCTGACAATCATCTGAGGTGTGCGACGCAGGCAGACACCCACGCGAACCTCCGGCCCCACGCCCATGGCGCGTAGTTTGTGCGCCAGGCGGTTGGCCTGTGCGTCGAGCGTGGCGTAGTCCACCTGCTCCTGGGCGAACACAATGGCCGGGGCCTGCGGAGTGCTCAGGGCCTGGGCTTCGATACGGCTGACGACGCAGGTCAAGTCCAGAGAAGGCGCTGGCGAACGCCCCCAGTCCAGGGCCGTCTGACGCTGCTCGGGCAGCAACACTTCCAGCGCGCCCAATGGCTGGTCGGCGGCGTCGAGGAACTGCGTCATCAGGTGCTGCAGTTGCCCGGCCAGGTCACGCACCTGCGCCGCATCGAAACACGCCTGATCGAAGCTGCAGCCCAGCGTCAGCTCGCGGCCGCTCACCGCCACCAGCGTCAGCGGATAGTTGGTCTGCTCCTGACGACGGATCGGCGAGAACGTCAGCCCCGAGTCCTGACCTTGCGCCAAGGCTTCGGACATCGGGTAGTTCTCGAACACCAGAATACTGTCGAACAGCGCACCTGCGCCCAGGCCGGCCCAGCTCTGAATGTCATACAGCGGCGTATGGTCGTGTTCACGCAGGACCAGATTGAGGTCCTGCACCTGCCCGATCCATTGCGCAACCGTCAATTGCGGCGAAGGCGTGGCGACGACCGGCAGCGTGTTGATGAACAGACCGATCTGCTGCTCGACACCAGGCAGATCCATCGGACGCCCGGCCACCGTCGCGCCGAACGCCACCGTTTCCTGGCCGGTGTAGCGCTGCAACAGCACCAGCCAGGCCGCCTGCATCAGGGTATTGAGGGTGACCTTCTGCTCACGGGCAAAGGCATTGAGCGCCGAGGTCAGCGACTCACTGAACACCTGTTCGTGCTCGGCATAACCGCTGCCGGTGCGCGGCCCAGTGGCAACGGCATTGGCCAGACGCGTCGGTTCCTGCAATGCCGCCATCGCCTGTTTCCAGAACGTGCGACTGGCGAAGGCGTCGCGCTGCCCAAGCCATTGGATGTAATCCCGGTAGCGCCCCTGAACCGCATCCGGTGCTTGCCCGGCGTAGCGCTGCAGCACCTCGCCGAACAGCTGCGACGTGCTCCAGCCGTCCATCAGGATGTGGTGACTGGTGTACATCAGATGCCATTCACTGGCCCCGGTCCGCACCAGCGTAACGCGCAACAAGGGAGCCTGATCCAGCGAAAACCCCGCCGCCAGGTCCTGGGCTGCCAGCTCGTCGAGGGCCTGCGCAAGGTCGCTTCGGTGTTGCCAGTCGTGCTCGGCCCACGGCATCTGGACGTTATCCAGCACGACCTGCACCGCCGCGCTCATGCCCTGCGGCCAGACGAACGCCGTGCGCAGAATGTCGTGTGCCTCCACGGTCTGTTGCCAGGCCGCGCGGAACCGCCCGGCATCGAGTTGACCAACATCGACCCGCAATTGATTGGTGTAGGCCGCGCCCTGCGGCTCGTTCAGGCCATGGAACAGAATGCCCTGCTGCATCGGCGACAGCGGATAGACATCCGTGATCCGGCGGGCAGCGAACGGCAGGTTGTCCAACTGCGCCTGGGACATCTTCACCAGGGCGAAGTCCGACGGGGTGACGCCCGCGTTCGCCTCACGGCTGCAGTGCTCGATCAACGCGGTCAGTTCGCGGCGGTAGTCATCGGCCAGCGCTTGCAGGGTTTCCCGACGGTACATGCCCTGGCTGAAGGTCCAGCTCAATTCCAGCTCACCGCCATAGACCTGACCATTGATGGTCAACCAGTTGCCCAACTGCCCCTGCTCGCTGCGCGAGGCACCGTCGGATTCAGTGGCAGGACGAAACAGCACGGCCTGACCGCTGCTGGCATCGGCATCGAGCACACCGTCAAACTGACCCAGGTAGTTGAACGTGACCCGTGGCTCGCCCAGTGCCGACAGCGCAGCCCGGCTGGCTTCATCGCCACAGTAGCGCAGCAGCCCGTAACCGATGCCTTTGTCCGGCACCTGGCGCAGTTGTTCCTTGACCTGTTTGATCGAGTCGCCCAGGTCGTCGACCGGGCTGAGACGAACCGGAAACAGGCTCGTAAACCAGCCCACGGTGCGGGAGATATCCAGATCATCGAACAATGCCTCGCGGCCATGGCCTTCCAGCTGGATGGCCACCGCCGGCTGCTGCGCCCAGCGACACAGGACGCGGGACAACGCGGTCAGCAGCAGATCATTGACCTGGGTGCGATAGGCCCCCGGCGCGACTTTCAAGAGTTGTTGAGTCCGGTTCTGATCAAGACGGGTCGACACCTGTAGCGCCTGGGCCACGCTCATGCCGCCGCTCGAATCGTCACACGGCAGGTCCAGAGCCACGTCAGTCAGTGCGTCTTGCCAGTACGCCAGTTCCGCCCGGCGCGCGTCACTGCGGGCGTGGGCACTCAGGCGCTCGCCCCAGACTTGCAGCGAAGCGCCCTTTTCGGCCAGCTTCACGGCCTCACCTTTGCTCGCCTGTCCATAAGCGGTTTGCAGGTCTTCGAGCAGTGCCCGCCACGACACGCCATCCACGACGGCGTGATGGATGACCAACAGCAACCGCTGCTCGCCCCCCGGCAAGGCCATCAGCACAGCACGCATCAGCACGCCCCGTTGCAGATCAAGGCTGCGTTGCGCCTGATCGGCGAGCGCTTCGATCTGCTCGTGGTGGGTCAACGCTTCAGGTGTCCACAACAGGCCGGCAGGCACCTGCGCCTGATATTCGGCGCGCCACTGCCCGCCGTCTTCAATGAATGCCAGGCGCAACCCGTCGTGCTGGCGGTACAAGGCCTGCAACGCCGTGAGCAACGCCGCGGCATCCAGCGGTTGCTGGGGGTGCAGCAGGATCGACTGGTTCCAGTGATGCCGGTCAGGGATGTCGGTGGCGAAAAACCGCGCCTGAATCGGCAACAAGGCCTGCGCGCCGCTGATGTGCTCCACCGGTGCCGGCGTCGCTTTGACCTCCAGCCATTTGGCGACCTGCGCCAACTGCTCGATGGTCTGTTTTTCGAACAATTGCTTGGGCGTCAGCTTGATGCCCCGGCGCTTGGCCCGGGCAATGATCTGCAGACTGAGAATCGAATCGCCCCCCAGTTCGAAGAAGTTGTCCGTGGTGCCGACCTGATCCAGTTTGAGCACCTGCGCCCAGACCTCAGCCAGCGCCTGTTCCAGATCGTTGGCCGGGGCCACGTACTGACGGGTCTTTGCGTCAGGCAGCGGCAACGCCTTGCGATCGAGCTTGCCGTTGGCGGTCAGCGGCAGTTGATCAAGGCTGACGATGCGTGACGGCACCATGTAGTCCGGCAACAGGGTCTGCAATTGCGCGGACAGCGCATCGAGGCTCAGCGTGGTACCCACAGCGGGGACGACATAGGCCACCAGTTGCAGGCGGCCGGCGTCGTTGTCCATGGGCAGGGCCAGCACAGCGGCGTCGTGAACCTGGGAAAGCTGACGCAGCACTTGCTGGACCTCAGCCGGTTCGACCCGATAACCACGGATCTTGACCTGATCATCCGCACGACCAAGGAACTCCAGTTCGCCATCCACGCAGCGCGCGCGGTCACCGGTGCGGTACACGCGTTCGCCCTGATGGCCAAGCGGATCGGGCACGAAGCGCTCGGCGGTCAGCGCCGCCTGCCCAAGATAGCCCTGCGCAACGCCGGCGCCGCCCAGATACAACTGACCGGTCACACGCGCGGCCACCGGGTTCAGCCAGTCGTCCAGCAGGCGCGCAGTGGTATTGACCAGCGGCCGGCCGACCGGCACGCTGAGGCTGCCAGACCGTGTTTGCGTGATCTCATGGGTGAGCACGCCCACGGTGGTTTCGGTGGGACCGTAATGGTTGATGATTCGGCAATGCGGTGCCAGGCGCTGCACCTGCTCGACCAAAGACCACGGGCAGGTTTCCCCGCCAAGCACCAGCGCGTGCTGCGGCAGGACATCGGCCGGGTTGCCCGCCTGCAGCAGACTTTGCAAATGGCTGGGCACCAGCTTCAGTGCGCCGACCCGATGTTCGCTCATGTAACGGGCCAGGCGGTCGGGGTCGAAGGCGTAGTCCTGCGGCAGCAGGTGCAGCGTGCGGCCGCTGGCCAGCGCGGCGAAGAGCATGGTGTGGCCCAGGTCCGCCGCCAGGGTGGAGACCATCGCAAGACTGGCATCGGCAGGCAGTCGCAGGCGGTCGAGTACGCCTTGCACGTAGTTGGCCAACGCCTGATGGCTGACCAGCACGCCCTTGGGCTGCCCGGTGGAGCCGGAGGTGAAGATCAGGTACGCCGGTTGTTCCGCCACGATGTCCAGCATCGGCGCCAGGCTGCTGCATGGCGCGAACCGGGACGCAAGGTATTCGACCGTCGTGCAGCTACCCTGCGCCTCGATGCGTGGGTCGCCTTCCTCACGCAGCAGCCACGCCGCGCCGCTGTTGACCAGCACCTGCTGCAACCGCTCGGTGGGCTGGCGGATGTCCAGCGGCAGGTAAACGCCCCCGGCTTTCAGCGTTGCCAACAGCGCCACGGCCCACTCCACGCTGCGCTCAAGCGCCACGGCAACGGTCTGTCCACTGCGCAGGCCCTGCTCGCGCAAGTGATGGGCCAGTCGGTTGGACTGTGCTTGCAGCTCGGCAAAACTGAGGGTTTGCAGGCCGCAGCGCACGGCCACAGCCTCGCCACGGGCCACAGAATGAGCGTTCCACAACGCGATCACGTCCTGCCGAGCAAAGGTTTCGCGCTCCACAGCCAGCACGACCCCGCCCTGTGCCGGATGCTGATGGATCGGCGCGGCCGGTGCCTCGACCATGCGCTGCAACACCGACTGCAGTTCATCCCCGATGGCCTCAATGGTGCGTGCCTCGAACAGGTCAGTGGCATAGCTCAGGCTGATGTGAATGCCCTGGTCGGTGTCGGTGAAGTCCAGCGCCAGATCAAAACGCGCATCGCTCTGCACGGTAT
>CAURWS010000127.1:0-8493 GCA_963528485.1 uncultured Pseudomonas sp.
CCTGCTCGTCGAGGGTGGGGTGCAGCAGCATGTGGTGTTCCAGGTCGCTGAAACGCTCAAGAGGATGAGCGCCGTAGAGCAACGCCCGCGAACACACCGGCGTCAGCTGTTCGTCGAACAGGTGGTGAACGTGCAATGAATTGTCGGGAAGTCCGCCGTAAACCACTGCGGCATCGAAGCGTTCACGGCGAAAATCCACGCCATGGGCAATGGTCGTGGTCAGCTCGACGGGCGCATCAGGGCGCTCCTTTTGCCACTGCATCAGGCGCGGCAGAAGCCAGCGGGTGATGCAGGTCGGCGCCTTCAATTGCAATGGTTGCTGCTGGGTATCGAGCTGATCCACGGCGTCTTCGATCAGGCCGAACACCTGTTCGATGCGTGGGAAGAACTCGCGACCCTGGGCCGTCAGGCTCAAGCCCCGCGCCTGTCGATGAAACAGGCGATACCCCAGATGGCTTTCCAGCCCGGAAATCTGCCGGCTCACCGCGCCCTGGGTGATGTGCAGCATGTCCGCCGCGCGCGTGATATTGCAGCATCGGGCAACGATCAGGAAGGTGTGCAGGGTGGAGAGGGGAGGCAAGCGTTTCATGGGTGGCCGAAGGCATGATCTGAAAACATGGCTAAGCATGACATTTTTTGCGTTGTCACCGATACGCCCCGCAGTTCCAATGGTTGCCATGTGCCGCGTCAGCAAGCCCTGAGTGCGGTCTCGAACAACCCGTTCAGAACACTGTTTTCAGAATAGTCAGGGGTCCAGACACATGGCGACGTGCGGCGAAGTATTGGTCAAGTTACTCGAAGGGTATGGGGTCGAGCGGGTGTTCGGCATCCCGGGCGTGCACACCGTGGAGTTGTATCGCGGTCTTGCCAGCTCTTCGATCAATCATGTCACCCCGCGTCATGAGCAGGGCGCAGGCTTCATGGCCGACGGCTATGCGCGCACCAGCGGCAAGCCGGGTGTGTGCTTCATCATCACCGGCCCCGGCATGACCAACATCACCACCGCCATGGGCCAGGCCTACGCCGATTCGATCCCGATGCTGGTGATTTCCAGCGTGCAGTCGCGCAGTCAGTTGGGCGGCGGTCGCGGCAAGCTGCATGAGCTGCCAGCCCAGGGCGCGTTGGTTGCAGGCGTTGCGGCGTTTTCCCACACATTGATGTCTGCGGCTGAGCTGCCAGCGGTATTGGCCCGCGCCTTCGCGCTGTTTCAGGCCGGTCGCCCGCGCCCGGTGCACATCGAAATTCCGTTGGACGTGCTGGTGGAAAACGCCGACGACCTGCTCGACAGCCAGCCTGTATCGATCACCCGCGCAGGCCCCGCGCCTGCCGCAATCAAGCAGATGGCAGGCCTGCTGGCCAACGCCAAACGGCCGTTGATCCTGGCCGGCGGCGGTGCCATCGATGCTGCTGCCGCCCTGACTGAACTGGCGGAAAAACTCGACGCCCCCGTCGCCCTGACCATCAACGCCAAAGGGATGCTGGCGTCCAGCCACCGGCTGCTGATCGGCTCGACCCAGTCTCTGGACCCGACCCGCGAGATCATCGAAAGCGCAGACGTGGTGCTGGCCATCGGCACTGAGCTGGCCGAAACCGACTACGACATCACCTTTCAGGGCCACTTCAAGATCCCCGGTACTCTGCTGCGCATCGACATCGATCCTGATCAAACCGTGCGCAATTTTCCACCCAAGGTCGCACTAGTGTCTGACGCACAGACCGCTGCTCAAGCGTTGGTGGCCGCGCTGGACCAAGAGTCGGTGGCCGAGCGCGCCGAAGACTGGGGGCATGAACGTGCGGCTGCCCTGAAAACCACGCTGGATGCCTCGTGGGATGAAGCTACGCGCGGACAGACGCTGTTCCTGCAAACGGTACTGGAAGTGCTTCCCGAGATCGTCATCGTCGGCGACTCCACCCAACCGGTGTATACCGGCAACCTGACGCTGGACCTGGACAAACCCCGTCGCTGGTTCAACTCCTCCACTGGCTACGGCACCCTCGGCTACGCCTTGCCTGCGGCAGTCGGCGCCTGGCTGGGCAGTCAGGATGCTGGCGAGCGCAACCCGGTCGCCTGCCTGATCGGCGATGGCGGCCTGCAGTTCACCCTGTCGGAACTGGCCAGCGCGGTGGAGGCGCGCACGCCGATCATCGTCCTCTTGTGGAATAACCAGGGCTACGAAGAGATCAAGAAGTACATGGTCAACCGCGCCATCGAGCCGGTTGGCGTGGACATCTACACCCCCGATTTCATTGGCGTGGCCAAGGCGCTGGGCTGTGCAGCCGAATCGGTCGGCGGCGTCGAGCAACTGAGAGCGGCCTTGAACGTAGCCAATGATCGTCAGGGCCCGACCGTTATCGAAATCGACCAGCGTGGCTGGATGAATGGGTTGAAAGCATCGTGAGTGAGGCAGCTGTGGTGAATCCGGTTTTGCAAGGTCTGTACATCGACGGGCAATGGCACGCGGGCGGTGAGCAGCTGACAGTGATCAACCCTTCAACTGAAGAGCGGCTGGCGATCGTTACCGGCGGCGATGCTCGTTCAGTGGATGAGGCTGTTCAAGCCGCACGCTCGGCGTTTGGCGCCTGGTCGAAAACCACGGGCGCGGCGCGGGCGATGATTCTGCGCAAGATCGCATCGGGCGTCGCAGCCCGCCGCGAGCGTTTGATGGAGCTGCAATCGACCAACAACGGCAAGCCGGGCTTCGAGGCGGCGATCGACGTCGACGACGTGATCGCGACGTTCAACTATTACGCCGACCTGGCCGAAGCCTCTGATGGTCAACAGAACCGCGCGGTGGAACTGCCCAGTGAAGATTTCGCCGCGCGTCTGCGTCGTGAGCCGTGCGGCGTGGTGGGGCTGATCGTGCCGTGGAATTTCCCGATGGTCACCACGGCCTGGAAACTCGCCCCGGCATTGGCTGCGGGTTGCTGCGTGGTGCTCAAGCCTTCGGAGGTCACGCCGCTGGCCGAGCTGGAACTGGCGCAGATCATCGCCGCCAGCGGCTTGCCGACGGGCGTGTTCAACGTGGTCTGTGGCACCGGTTTGGCGGTTGGCGCGCCAATGTCTGCGCACCCCGGCATCGCCAAGGTGTCGTTCACCGGCAGCAACGCCGTCGGCGTGCAGGTGATGCAGCGCGCGGCAGAAACCGTGAAGGGCGTGGGCCTGGAGCTGGGCGGCAAGTCGTCGCTGCTGGTCATGGCCGATGCGGATCTGGACCTGGCAGTGGAACTGGCCAGTGGTGGCGGTTATTTCAACGCCGGACAAATGTGCTCGGCGACCAGCCGCGTGCTGGTTGCGCAGGAGCTGCTGGCGCCGTTTCTTGAGCGCATCGTCGCCAAGGCGCAGTCGATCAAGGTCGCCGGGCCGCTGGAGGAGGGCACCGAGATGGGGCCGCTGGTCAATCAGGCGCAGTATCAGCGCGTGATTAATCACATCGAGGCCGGAAAGAAGGCGGGCGCGCGTCTGTTGTGCGGCGGTCAGAGTCCGGCCGATCAGCCTCGCGGCTACTTCCTGCAGCCTGCGGTGTTCACTCAGGTGCCGCTGGACAGCGCGCTGTGGCGTGAGGAAATTTTCGGGCCAGTGCTGTGCGTGCGTGGATTCAGCTCCGAAGCCGAGGCCATCGCGCTGGCCAACGACAGTCAGTTCGGGCTGGTGGCCAGCGTGGTCAGTGGCGACAGCGAAGCAGCCGATCGCATCGCCAACGCCCTGCAGGCCGGGATGGTGTGGATCAACGCGCCGCAGGTGATTTTCCCGCAGACTTCATGGGGTGGCTACAAGCAGAGCAGCCTGGGCCGCGAGCTCGGGCCGTGGGGCTTGCAGGCGTTCCAGGAGATCAAGCACGTCGTGCGGGCGGTCTGATCAGAGCGTCTTGCGCAGGCGCGCCAGATCCCGCAACGGCGGCGCGCCAAACAGGCGACTGTATTCGCGGCTGAACTGGGACGGGCTTTCGTAGCCGACCCGGTACCCCGCCGCCGAGGCTTCAAGCCCGTCCGCCAGCATCAGGCGGCGGGCCTCCTGCAAGCGCAGCTGTTTCTGGTACTGCAACGGGCTCATAGCGGTCACCGCCTTGAAGCGATGGTGCAGCGTCGACACACTCAGATTCACTTCTCTCGCCAGCTCTTCGATGCGCAACGGTTGCTGATAGTGCTCGTTCAGCCATTTGATGGCCTGGGTGACGCGATGAGTCTGACAGTTGGAAATAGCGATTTCGTACAACCGATAACCCTCGCTCCCACGCAGCAGGCGGTAAAGGATTTCACGGGTGATCAGCGGGGCCAGCATGGGGATGTCTTTCGGGCTGTCCAGCAGGCGGATCATGCGCAGGACGGCATCGAGCAGCTGTGAATCAATGCGCTCGACGTACATGCCGCGTCCGCTGGGGCGAGTGGGCACGCTCATCGGGCCCGCTTCGGCGATCAGGGCGTTGATGTCAGCCGGGTCGATGTCCAGGCGCATGGCCAGGTGCGGCTCTTCGGGTGTGGCATAAATCACCTTGCCGCTGATGGGCAGCGCCACCGAGAGCACCAGGTAATTGAGCGGGTCGTAGGTGAACAGCTCGCCCCCCAGCGTCACGTCCTTGCGGCCCTGGGCCATGATGCACAGTGCAGGCTGCACCAGCCCCGGCACCGATTGTTGCGGACGGTCGTGGCGAACCATGAACAGCGGCTTGATCAGCGTCTGGAAGCTGCCATCGGTCGGCGCATGACGGCGAATCAGCTCGGCGAGTTCGGCCCGTTGTTGCTCCATCTGCGCGCTCAGTTCGGGGGCGGGCAGGGCGTCTGGCAGTTCAGGCGCAAGGGCGGTTGGCAACATGGAAAAGTCCTCTGGTGAAGCGTCGATGCAGCACAGCTTATTTTTGTGCAATCGCAAGTGTTAGGCGAATCCTGTCGGATGATTGCCTGATTCTGCCGTGGCTTCACCCTGTGCGCGACGAAATGCCCTGTTCATCGGGGCCGGTTGCTTGAAAGTCCGGCTGCAGTGGCCTGTGAATTCGACCTGTGCTTACTGCTATTGAAACGAACCCGCGCAGAATCAGGCAATAACCGGGCAGTAATCGGCTATCAGTCGTTGCCTCGTGGCCCCTAATCTTCACTTCCAGCCGCAAAGCCTTCTTCTGTCGCGGCAGAAACGCAGGAGCACAGACCATGCACAGCACTTCCGTCGTGAGCCACTTCGTATCCGTGCGCGCCAGTGCCGGAAACAGTGCGCAACTGGGCGCACGCCTGAGCACCTTGATTGGCCCGTCTTCCCGAACTGCAGGCTGCCTGCACTTCGCCTTGCAGAAATCCATGGCCGAGGATGACGTGTGGGTCGTCAGCGGGTTGTGGGCTGATCAGTCGGCCATGAACGACTGGTTCGCCGCACCTGAGCTGAAGGTCTTTTCCGAGCTGATGATCGAAAAACTGGTCAGAAGCCTGGATTTTCAGACGTTCACCCACGTGACGGCAGCGCAGGCGCGCTCGGCCTATGAGTTGCCGGATGCGAGGTTGGCGGGGTGATGAGCGCCTAAGGCGTGCTGATTGTCTGCGCGCAGACTTGAATCCAAACGTTTAAAATCCTCGCCTTTCTCTTTCAAGGCAGGACCTTCCGCCCATGGCACGCAAAGAATTCCAGCATTACGAAGCCGTTTCCGCCGCCGTTCCAGGCGATGAGGGCTACAGCGCCGCGATCGCGGTCAAGGGTCTGGGGGCCGGTGGTGCGCCGACGTTTCATCGCGTGCTGGTCGATCAGACATTCAAGACCGCACTGGCCGCCGATCAAGCCGCTGTCGAAGAACTCGAGCGGCTGATCGACGTGACGTCCGAAGGCGAGCTGATGTTCGCCCAGGACTGATCAGGCTTTTGGCCGGTACATCTTGAACAACGCCTCAGGGCCCAGCTGGAAGTAATCGGCCGGGCCGCCGCCGCGCAGGATCGGCTCGCCGGCTGCGGTGTCATAAATGCCGTCCTTGAGCAGCCGCTTGGCAATGTGAATCGCCACCACCTCTCCCAGAATCAACCAGCTCGGCACGACCTCTTTATCGGCGCGCTGCAGCTGGATGATCTGCGTCACCTTGCATTCGAAGGCTACCGGGGTCTCTTTCACTCGCGGCACCGAGACGATGCGCGACGGTTCGGCCGTCAGGTTCGCCAACTCGAATTCGTTCACATCCGCCGCCACCGGGGCGCAGCTCAGGTTCATCTGCTCGGCAAGCGGGCGGGTGGCCAGGTTCCAGACGAACTCGCCGGTCTGCTCGATGTTGTTCAGGCTGTCCTTGCGTCCGATGCTGCAGAAGCCAATGATCGGCGGCACATAGTTGAACGCATTGAAAAAGCTGTAAGGCGCGAGGTTGGGCTTGCCCTGGGCATCGTGGGACGAGATCCAGCCAATGGGGCGTGGCCCAACGATGGCGTTGAACGGATCGTGGGGCAGGCCATGACCCTTGGAAGGTTCGTAGAAATGAATATCGTCTGACATGGCGAATTTCCTGATCAAGGCATGAGCGACAGGGCTACGAGCGGCTGTCTGCAATGAATGAAGGCCGTCATAGTGCAAGGCATTGCGGCGGGATTCCAGAGCTCGCGCAATTGACCGGGCAAAAAAAAGCCCGACATCAGCCGGGCACCAAAGGGAGTTTCAGGAGGTGGAACGTGAAGCGGTCACAGTGTTGAAGCGTTTAATCAGCTGACGCGGTTGGCGCCCACATGGTCGGCACCGTCAGCAGCAAGGCGGTTGGCACCGACGTGATCAGCACCATCAGCGGCTTGACGATTTGCGCCTACGTGATCGGCGCCGTCAGCGGCAAGGCGATTTGCACCGACGTGGTCAGCGCCATCAGCAGCCTGACGGTTGTTGCCTACGCGGTCAGCGCCATCGGCAGCCAAACGGTTGGCACCGACATGATCCGAACCATCGGAAGCCTGACGATAAGAACCGGTGTGGGAAGCGTTGGTGTGGGAAGAACCCCCTTCCGCTACAACAGTACCGGTCAATACGTTGTGGCTATCGGAAACAGGCAGAGCGAATGCGCTCGATGCCAGGATGGAAAGACTAAGACCAAAAATAAGATTTGAAGTTTTCATGATGGTTGCTCCAGCGAAGTTCAATAATGTTTTCAACTTGGGTATGGAGCTAATGTTACGCGCGTATGGATTAAGTAGAAGTTAACAAGATTGCTAACCACCATCGCCAAAAATGATAGTTGGCTGCAGCGCCCGGTTTTAAGGCGTTGCGGAGGATTTTGAGCTGAAATGGGGCAATTTCCGTCAGCATCGACCGATTTAGCACTTGACAGAATATTCTTTGTGTGATTTGTGGATCTGAGTGAATGCGCTTGCGCTATGACGCAGGATTCATGCTGGAGTTTGCGCAAAACGGGAAATGAATCGCGCGGTTTGAGCGAGAGGCCAATAAATACGGGGCTTGTAACGATTTGTCTCTGCAGAAAAAATCAAGCCCGGCAAAGGCCGGGCTGGGAGAGGAGCTATCGACCAATCAGCTGATGCGGTTTGCACCTACGTGATCAGCACCATCGGCAGCGACACGATTTGCACCAACATGGTCAGCACCATCGGCGGCAACGCGGTTGGCACCTACGTGGTCAGCGCCGTCAGCGGCAACGCGGTTGGCACCTACGTGGTCAGCACCATCAGCAGCAACGCGGTTGGCACCTACGTGGTCAGCGCCATCGGCAGCAACGCGGTTGGCACCTACGTGGTCAGCGCCGTCAGCGGCAACGCGATTGGCACCTACGTGGTCGGCACCGTCAGCGGCAACGCGGCCGATGTTGGTATGGGAAGAACCATTTTCAGCAACTACTGGCGCATTTACATGTTTGCTGGCATCCACTGCGGGAAGTGCGAAAGCGCTGCTTGCCAGAATCGAGAAAGCCAGGCCGAAGATCAATTTGTTAGTTTTCATGATAGTTGCTCCAGATTGATTTAAAGTTTGTGTAACTCGGTATGGAGTTAACTTTACTCGGCTCTGGATTATTAAGAAGTCAATCGCATTGGTAGCGATCATCGCTGAAATTGATACTACGAAAAGCCGCTGATGATTCAGCCACTTAGCTGCCATGGCAGCGAAAAAAAGGGCAGCTCACCTGTGTGGCTGCCCTTCGTTTTTCACCGTGGAGGCCCGATTTTGAGCCTCGAAGCGATCAGTCAGTCTCGATCCGCGAGTGCTTGCGGGTGTCTTTCATGAAGACGTACACCATCAGCGAAACGGCGATACAGGCGGTGACGTACCAGTAGTAGCCCGTCTCCATGCCGATGCTCTTGAACCACAGCGCGATGTATTCAGCGGTGCCGCCGAAGATCGACACGGTCAGCGCATAGGGCAGGCCGACGCCCAGGGCGCGGATCTCGGTCGGGAACAGCTCGGCCTTCACCACCGCGTTGATCGAGGTGTAGCCGCTGACGATGATCAGCGCCGCCATGATCAGGAAGAACGCGCCCCACCAGGTCTGGATGGTGTGCAGCGTGCTGAGGATCGGCACCGTGCACAGGGTGCCCAGT
>CAURWS010000128.1:0-8332 GCA_963528485.1 uncultured Pseudomonas sp.
CAATTGAGCGTCGAGCACGGCAGGCTGGTTCACACCGGAGTCCAGTCGAGTGATCGACAGGACAACCTGCACATCCGGCGTGAAGTTGGCGGCCGCTGGGGCCATCACCACACGCTGGCTGTCGAGTTTCCACGCCAGTTGGCGCAAAAGCAGTTGATCGATGTCCGAAGACAGGCTGCCTGCCCAGCGACCGTCGGTGGACGCCGTCAGGCTGCCGTCGGGCTGGCGCTGCAGTAATGTTTCGCGTTGCAGGTAGTCAGCAACGGAAACGGGACCCAGTAAAACAGCCACGCCGGCACTTTGTCTAGGTTGCCCGGGATCGCCACTGTCCAGCTGATAGAGCGATTGAGGCTGATGAACGCTACACCCGGCCAAACCCAGAACGCCGGTCAATAACAGAACAAAAGGAACGCGTAAAAAATTCATCATTCCGTCCAGGTGAACGCATACGGCGCGTCCACGATGTCAAATACTCGAGAAAACGTGAAGGCACTGAGCCACGCCAGCGCCAAACGACGTCATATCATCCGTGAATATGCGCGACGACTCCAGCGATTCTGCGTCGATCTTCGTGACGAAACGAAGATCGACCGCCGAAATCACTGGATTAAGTAGCGCTTTCCACTAACAACGCGTCTACGCGCTGGAAACCTCGCGGTAGCTTATTGCCCCGACGGCCCCGCTCACCTTTATAGTGCTCCAGGTCGTCCGGTTTCAGCGACAGGGTACGCTTGCCGGCCTGAAGCACCAAGGTCGCGCCGTCCGGAATCACGGCCAGATCGGTCACATATTCCTCACGACTGGCTACCCGCTCGCCCGGAATACCGATGATCTTGTTGCCCTTGCCTTTGCCCAGTTGCGGCAGATCGCTGATCTTGAACACCAACAGACGGCCTTCGGTGGTGACGGCGGCCAGCCAGTTCTGCTCACGATCGGGCACCGGACGCGGCAGAATCACCTTCGCCCCGGACGGCAGGCTCAACAGCGCCTTGCCGGCCTTGTTCTTGGCCTGCAGGTCCTCGCCCTTGACCACAAAGCCGTAACCGGCGTCGGAGGCGATGACGTACAGCGCGTCGTCGTCCGGCAGCAGCACGCATTCGAAGGTAGCGGCAGGCGGTGGTGTCAGACGGCCAGTCAACGGATCGCCCTGCCCCCGCGCCGATGGGAGGGTGTGCGCCGCCAGCGAGTAACTGCGGCCTGTGGAGTCGATGAACACGGCAAACTGGTTCGAGCGCCCCGCCGCAGCGGTCTTGAAGCCGTCGCCCGCCTTGTAGGAGAGCCCGGTAGCGTCGATGTCGTGGCCCTTGGCGCAACGCACCCAGCCTTTTTCCGACAGCACGACCGTCACCGGCTCGGTCGGCATCAGCTCGTTTTCAGACAAGGCTTTGGCTTCGGCGCGCTCGACGATTGGCGAGCGGCGATCGTCGCCATAGGTTTGCGCGTCAGCGATCAGTTCGGTACGGACCAGCTTGCGCAGCTTGGTTTCGCTGCCCAGCAGGGCCAGCAGCCTGGCCTGTTCCTTCAGCAGTTCGTCTTGCTCGCCACGCAGCTTCATCTCTTCCAGACGCGCCAACTGACGCAGACGGGTGTCGAGGATGTAGTCGGCCTGGATCTCGGACAGCTCGAAACGCGCGATCAGCTCGGCTTTCGGGTGCTCGGCGGTCCGAATGATGTGGATCACTTCGTCCAGGTTCAGGTACGCGGTGAGCAAACCTTCCAACAGGTGCAGGCGCTTCTCGACCTTGTCCAGCCGGAACTGCAGGCGACGACGCACGGTGCCGATCCGGAACGTCAGCCACTCGGACAGCAGCGCCTTGAGGTTCTTGAGCTGCGGCTTGCCGTCCAGGCCGATGATGTTGATGTTCACCCGGTAGCTGGATTCCAGCTCCGTGGTGGCGAACAGATGCTGCATCAGCTCTTCAGGGTCGACGCGGTTGGAGCGCGGAATGATGACGATGCGGCAAGGGTGTTCATGGTCCGACTCGTCGCGCAGGTCGGCGACCATCGGCAGCTTCTTGGCCTGCATTTGCGCGGCGATCTGCTCCAGCACCTTGGCGCCCGACACCTGATGAGGCAGCGCGGTGACGACGATATCGCCGTCCTCGACGCGATACACCGCACGCATGCGCACCGAGCCACGGCCGGTTTCGTAGATTTTCAGGAGGTCGGCGCGCGGCGTGATGATTTCCGCTTCGGTCGGATAATCCGGGCCCTGAATGTGCTCGCACAGTTGCTCGATGGTGGCTTTGGGCTCATCGAGCAAACGCACGCAGGCCGAGGCGACTTCGCGCAGGTTGTGCGGCGGCACGTCGGTGGCCATGCCCACGGCGATGCCAGTGGTGCCGTTGAGCAGGATGTTCGGCAAACGTGCAGGCAACACGGCAGGTTCGTCGAGGGTGCCGTCAAAGTTCGGCACCCAATCCGCGGTGCCCTGGCCCAGTTCGGTGAGCAGCACTTCGGAATAACGCGACAGGCGCGCTTCGGTGTAACGCATGGCCGCGAACGACTTGGGATCGTCTGGCGCACCCCAGTTACCCTGGCCATCGACCAGCGTGTAGCGATAACTGAAGGACTGCGCCATCAGCACCATGGCTTCGTAACAGGCCGAGTCGCCGTGGGGGTGGAACTTACCGAGCACGTCACCGACGGTACGCGCCGATTTCTTGTGCTTGGCGTCGGCATCCAGGCCCAACTCGCTCATGGCGTAGACAATGCGTCGCTGCACCGGCTTCAGGCCGTCACCGATGTGCGGCAGGGCCCGGTCCATGATCACGTACATGGAGTAATTCAGATAGGCCTGTTCGGTGAAGTCAGCCAGTGAGCGGCGTTCTACACCGTCCAGGCTGAGGTCAAGGGAGTCGCTCATGCGGGCCTCATCATTTTGTCGTCTGACGCAGCAGCAAGGTGCCGCCGCGCTGGGTGAATTCGAGTTGTTTGACGGCGCTCATGCCCAGCAGCACCTGATCGCCATCCAGACCGGGCACCACCAGGGCACGCACGTTGTCCAGGACGATATCGCCGATTTGCAGCCGTTGCAGCGTGGTCCTGAAGGCGTCGGTGCGGCCATTGGCCGTGCTGACCTCCACTCGGGCACCACGCTCAAGGCGCAGTTTTTCCGCAACCCCCTCAGGGATCGCGACATGGGTCGCCCCCGTGTCGAGCATGAACTCCACAGGGCGGGCATTGATCTGCCCGGTCATGACGAAATGCCCCTGACGATTGCTCGCCAGCTGCACTTCGACATAGCCATCACCGTGTTGCGAGGTGACGGCGGTGTTGGGGTTTTCCTGACGCTGCTCCCACTCGCCAAAAAACCGCGTCGCCAGAAACAGCGCCGCGGCCCAGGCGATGATCAGCATCAAGCGCCCGGCGCGCTTGCCGGGAGGCGCTTGCGTCAAGGCTTGGCGCTCCAGCCACCCTCAGGCGCGGCAAAGCGCCAGACGATGGGGCGTTTCTCGCCATCGGCACGGGCACCGAAGTTGTTGTCGGTGCCGACCCACGCCCCGGTGTCATCGACAATCAGGGCTTCGGTCAAACCGTATTTCTGGTCGTACAACCGGTTGGGTTGCAACGCCTCTTTGGCGAACGACCAGCACATTTCCAGTTGCCCGGTTTCCAGGCTGCGTCGGCAGATGCGATAGGCCGCGCGTTCCAGGCTGTACAGCTTGCCCTTGTACAGTGAGATGTCGGAAAAGTCCTTGGCGACGGACTTGCCACCCAGTTGCGGTGGCAGCACGTCGTTTCCGGACTCCACCCGCAAAATGCAACTGGCGCCGCAGGCCCAGCCGTCCTTGCCCAGCTTCGCAGTCAGCAACCCGCGTTTTTCCCGCTCGGCGGCCAGCCAGATCTGATCGCCTGCAGGGCTGATGGCAATGCCTTCGAAAATCGCGTTGAAGTGCTGCAACATGCCGGCCGACTGCGCTTCCTGTACCAGTTTTTTCGGCAGTTCAAGCCAGCTCGGCGCGCCGTTCACCGGCACTTTGAGCACCGTGGCGTAGCCTTCGCTGACCAAATAGCGGTTACCGGCGGCATCGCAGCTCACGCCTTCAAAGTCCAGATCGCCGCCGCGTATCAATGCAGCCGCCTTGGCCATGCCACGCAGGGTCGCCGACAGGCCGCTGTCAGGGATCGGCGGGATTTCCAGGACCTGCGCCCGGGCCTTCCAGACCGTCGCCGACGTGTCGAGGCTGTACAGCAGCGTGTCGTCGCGATCAGACACCGTCCACAACGTGCCATTGCACGAGGCAAGCCCCGACAGGTTGCCGCCGATCATGTCGTCGACCGCGTGCTCGGACAGCAGCCTAAGCTCCGGCAACGGCTTCTGCGCCACGGGCTGAGCGGCGAAAGCAGGCGTGGCGATCAGCAACAACGCTGCCAGCCAACCTCGCATCAAACCAGCACCTCGGCCAGGTTGCCCTTGGACTCCAGCCACGTCTTGCGATCGCCTGCGCGTTTTTTCGCCAGCAGCATGTCCATCATTTCCGAGGTCGCTTCGAAGTCGTCCAGCGTCAGTTGCACAAGACGCCGAGTGTTCGGGTCCATGGTGGTTTCACGCAGCTGCGGCGGGTTCATCTCGCCCAGACCTTTGAATCGCGTGACCTGAGGCTTGCCGCGCTTCTTCTCGGCGACCAGACGATCAAGAATGCCATCGCGCTCCGCTTCATCGAGGGCGTAGTAAATCTCCTTGCCCAGGTCGATGCGGTACAGCGGCGGCATCGCCACGTAAACGTGACCGGCGTCGACCAGCGGACGGAAATGCTGGACGAACAACGCGCACAGCAGCGTGGCGATGTGCAGCCCGTCGGAGTCGGCGTCGGCGAGGATGCAGATCTTGCCGTAGCGCAGCTGGCTCATGTCCGCCGCGCCCGGATCGACACCGATGGCGACGGCAATGTTGTGCACTTCCTGGCTGGCCAGCACTTCGCCGCCGTCCACTTCCCAGGTGTTCAGAATCTTGCCGCGCAACGGCAGGATGGCCTGGAATTCCTTGTCCCGCGCCTGTTTGGCCGAACCGCCTGCGGAATCACCCTCGACCAGAAACAGCTCGGCGCGCATCGGATCTTGCCCCGCGCAGTCGGCCAGTTTGCCCGGCAGCGCAGGGCCCTGAGTGATGCGCTTGCGCTCGACCTTCTTGCTCGCTTTCAGGCGACGGCCAGCGTTGTTGATCGCCAGCTCCGCCAGCTGCATGCCCATTTCAGGGTGCGCGTTGAGCCACAGGCTGAAAGCGTCCTTGACCACACCGGAGACGAACGCCGCGGCCTCGCGAGACGACAGGCGCTCTTTGGTCTGGCCGGAGAACTGCGGCTCCTGCATCTTCATCGACAGCACGAAGGCGATGCGCTCCCAGACGTCTTCCGGGGCCAGTTTCACGCCGCGCGGCAGCAGGTTGCGGAACTCGCAGAACTCGCGCATGGCGTCGAGCAAGCCCTGACGCAGGCCGTTGACGTGAGTGCCGCCTTGGGCGGTGGGGATCAGATTGACGTAGCTTTCCTGCACGCTGTCGCCGCCTTCGGGCAACCACAGCAGCGCCCAATCGACGGCTTCCTTGTTACCGGCGAAGGCGCCGCAGAACGGCTCCTCGGGCAGGCGCAGGAAGTCATTGACCGAATCCTGCAGGTAGGAGCGCAGGCCGTCTTCGTAATGCCACTCGACCTTCTCGCCGGTGCTCTTGTCTTCAAAGCTGACCAATAGCCCCGGGCACAGCACGGCCTTGGCCTTGAGCACATGCTTGAGGCGGCTGACGGAGAATTTGGGGCTGTCGAAATACTTGGGATCCGGCGCGAAATACACGCTGGTGCCGGTATTGCGCTTGCCAACGGTGCCCACGACCGCAAGTTCGGTGGCCTTGAAGCCATCGGCGAAGGTCATTTCGTATTCGTTGCCGTCGCGCTTGACCCGCACCCGCACTTGCGTGGAGAGCGCGTTGACCACGGAAATCCCCACGCCGTGCAGGCCGCCGGAGAACTGGTAGTTCTTGTTGGAGAACTTGCCGCCCGCATGGAGCTTGGTGAGGATCAGCTCGACGCCCGACACGCCCTCTTCGGGGTGAATGTCCACGGGCATGCCGCGACCGTCGTCGGCCACTTCCAGGGAGTTGTCGGCGTGGAGAATCACTTGCACCGATTTGGCGTGACCGGCCAGGGCTTCGTCGACGCTGTTGTCGATGACTTCCTGGGCGAGGTGGTTCGGCCGAGAGGTGTCGGTGTACATGCCCGGCCGCTTGCGGACCGGGTCGAGGCCCGAGAGGACTTCGATGGCGTCTGCGTTATAAGAGCTAGCGCTGGGATTGGCCATGGGGTCTCGTCATCAAGTCGTTCATGAAATTTCGAAGTGTTGCTAGTGTTTCAAGCCTGTTCGATATCTGTGTTTCAGCAGGCGCGTTATTCAAAGCGTCGACGGATCGATCGCCTGCAGCAGTTCCCGGGCAAAGCCTGCGATGCTCAACAAGGTCGGCATTTTCTGTGCAAAACCCTGAAAGCCATGATCGCCGCCCGCTTCTATGCGCAAGGCACAGGCCCGGTAGAAGGCCTGAGCGCGCCGATAATCCAGCGTCTCGTCACCGGTTTGCAACCACACCTGAATGCGTCGCGGGTCCTGCGGCGCGGGCACTTCAAGCTCGGCCAGCGCAGCCACGTGGTCGTGGGTCAGTTCCCAGGTTTCGCCGGTGTAGAGGTTGGTCTGGGTGCCCAGAAAACCGTCAAACAGCTGATGCGGATTCACGGCCGGGTTGATCAGCACGGCTTTGAGACCATGGCGCTCGGCCAAGTGAGTCGCATAGTAGCCGCCGAGCGAGCTGCCGACCAGTAATGGCCGCCCGCCCAGTTCCTCGATCGCCGCTTCAAGCTGTGCGATGGCCTGACGCGGATGATGATGCAGCTCCGGCACGCGCAATTGTTCGGCCAAACCCAAGTGCGTCATCAACTCTGCCAGCTGCGTGGCCTTTTTCGACATCGCCGAGCTGTTCAGGCCATGTATATAAAGAAGCGTCGAATGATCGGGGTTCACGCGGTGGCCTCCAGGCGCGGCGGGTCAATTCGTTTTCCTGTGGCGCTCACAGGGCAAAGCCACGCAGTTTACAGGGACAACTGCGTGAACACTCGTGTGATGAACGTTTGCGGCGAATTCAGGACATTTCCTTCAATACCCGGCGCCACTGAGGTCGACTTCGAACAGGTCGGCGGCTACGCGCGACACGCCGGTTTCGATCTGGCCATCCTCCAGCAGACGCAGCCAGCGATAGCCGGGGGCCAGTGAATCGAGGCCGAAATCTTCGCTGTTAGGGGCGAACTGGATGCAGGTCGAAGGCGAGGCCATCAGACGCAGGCCGCCGCGCTGCTGATCGAACTCCTGATGCACGTGCCCCCACAGCAGCGCCCGCGTCTGCGGAAAACGCTCCAGCACCGAGAACAGCGCCTCAGGATTGCGCAGCCCGATGGGCTCCATCCACGCTGCACCAATCGGCACCGGATGGTGATGCAGGCACACCAGGTGGTGGCGATCCGGCGCTTCGCTCAAGGCCTGCGCCAGCAATTGCAGCTGTTTGTCTTCCAGATACCCCGGCACCGAGCCCGACACCGACGAATCCAGCAGGGTGATCCGCCAGTTGCCGACATCGACGACAGGTTCGAGAAAGTCGCTCTGCTGTGCGGCAATGGCCATCTCGCGCACTTCGTCGTGATTGCCCGGCAGCCAGCGTTTAGGGGCGGCGAGCCGGTCGCTGGCCTCGCGAAAGGCCTGGTAGGACTCAACGGTTCCATCCTGGGACAGGTCGCCGGTGGCCAGCACCAGATCGATCTGCGGTTGCTCGGCCAGCACCAGATCGACCACGGCCTTGAGGCTGTCGCGGGTGGTCATGCCCAGCAGCGTGCCGTCTGCTTCAGCAAACAGATGACTGTCGGACAGTTGCACCAACAGCACGGAGGACGGATTTGAGGATGCGCTCGACAATGGCCATCTCCTTGAGCAGATATGGCCGGATTATGGTGTCTGATTGTTGCAACGGCAAACCCGGAAACAGGGTGGCAGTTCTCAGTTATGCAAGAGCGCCGTCAGATTCGACTCAGCGCACAGCCTCGAACTCATGCCCGCACGCCAGGCAATGACTCAGCCACTCACCGAGGAAGAGGTTCAACTGGGCCTTTTCGTCAGGCTGATGCATGTCGGCGTTGGGGTAGGGATAGATGCCACGAAAACGCCGCGCATGCTCGGCGCCAATGACCTCGGCCATGCGCGCGTCGTGGTACACCTGCACTTCGAGCACCGGCACCGGCAGCCACGGCAGGCTGTGCTCCTGGCGCACCTGCAACGTGGTGGTGTACGGGCAGTCGAGCAG
>CAURWS010000129.1:0-8326 GCA_963528485.1 uncultured Pseudomonas sp.
GGTCATGGCCGATCCGCGCCATCCCTACACCAGAGGCCTGCTCAGTGGCCTGCCGGAGCAGGTCGAACCGGGGCAGGACCTGATGACCATTCCCGGCCAGGTGCCCAACCTTTCGGCGTTGCCCGAGGGCTGCACCTTTCGGGATCGTTGCGCCTTTGCCATGCCCAAGTGCCTGCGGCGCCCACCGATGCAGACCCTGGACGCCAGCAGCGATCGCAAGAGCGCCTGCTGGTTGAGTGAACCCTCGCCGTTGCCTGTACAGGAGGCGCGACCATGACCCGCTTGGCGCTCGATTCAGTACCGGGCCAGAACCCGACCATTCTTGGCCTGCACGACGTGCGCGTGCACTACCCGATGGGCAAGGACTGGCTTGGCAGATCCAAGGCGGTGGCCCATGCCTTGAACGGCATCGACCTGCAAGTGCAGGCCGGGGAAACCCTGGGCGTGGTGGGGGAATCCGGATGCGGCAAGAGCACCCTGGCGCAACTGTTGATGGGCTTGATCAAGCCGACATCGGGCAGTCTGGAGTGGATCTACAACAACGCCAAGGAACGCAGCAGCAACGTGCAGATCGTGTTCCAAGACCCGCAGTCGTCCCTCGACCCGCGCTTGCCGGTGTGGAAGGTGATCACTGAACCGCTGTTCGTGCAGCGCGCCGCGCCCCGTCGGGACATGCGCGACATCGCCGCCAAGGTGGCCTCGCAGGTGGGCATTCGCAGCGAATACATGGACCGCTTTCCCCACCAGTTCTCCGGCGGGCAGCGCCAGCGCATCGCGATCGCCCGGGCGTTGTCGTCCAACCCGGACATCATCGTGCTGGACGAGCCCACCTCGGCGCTGGATATCTCGGTGCAGGCGCAGATCCTCAATCTGTTGGCCGAGCTGCAGCGCACCCGCGACCTGACCTACATCCTGATCTCACACAACGTGTCAGTGGTGCGGCACATGGCCGACCGCGTGGCGGTGATGTACCTGGGGCAGATCGTCGAGCTGGGTAGCGCCGCCCAGGTGCTGGAACGCCCGCGTCATCCCTACACCCAGCTGCTGCTGGAGGCGGTGCCGAGGCTGGGCGTGGCTGTGGACGATGCACAGGTGTCGGCGCCGACGGAGCTGCCGGGCAACCGCAACCTGCCCACCGGCTGTTTCTTCCGTGATCGTTGCCCCAAGGCCACGGCGGGGTGCGACCGGCCGCAGAACCTGCTGCCTGCGAAAGGTGAGGCGGGTGGGGTGTTGGTGAGGTGTCATTTGCAGTCGGTTTGACACGCCGGGACCCGGACCTCTGTGGGAGCGAATTCATTCGCGAAAGGTGGCCCAGCCGATGCTGATGTATCGGATTCACCGGCCAATCGCAAATGAATTCGCTCCCACAGGGCACTACCGGCATAAAAAAAGATGAACAATTGGATCCGCTTAATCATCCTTAGATGAATGTTTAATCCTCCTTAAATGGTTCTTCCCCGTTTAAAAAGTGACCGCCAAGTTTCTTCGACGACTGGTCCTCAACTCTGCGCTCAAGCGGCCGAACTATATTTCGGGCCGCGTCTTCCTTTTTCTCGTACAACCCCGTAAAAAGCCCGGCGCACGCATTCCCGTCGCTGTCATTCTTGGTTATGGACACAATCATATGATCAAAAGTCTGGGCTTCAGCAGAAAGATCCTGCTGGCCGCTGCACTGATAGTTGTTGTTGCTTTCTCATGTTTCATTCTGGTGAACGACTTGCGCCAGCGCGAAACCCTGAAGAACAACGTCGATGCCGAACTGCAACAACTGGGCAGTCTGACCACGCAGAACATTCAGACCTGGCTCGACAGCCGCACTCAACTGCTTTACTCGATGGCCCAGCAAATCGCCGCTGACGGCCCGTCGCCCTCCAGCCTGCAGCGCATCGTCGGCTTGCCGGTGTACCCGGACAACTTTCAGCTCAGCTACTTCGGCGGCAAGGACGGCCTGATGTTCTCGGTGCCGGCCGGCAATCGCGCCGCCGACTACGACCCCCGCGCCCGTGGCTGGTACAAGGCGGCCGATGCCGCGCAAGGCACCATCGTCACCGAACCCTACATCGCCGCGTCCTCGGGCAAGCTGGTGGTGACCCTGGCAACGCCGGTGCGTCAGCAAGGCCAGATGATCGGTGTGGCGGGCGCTGACATCTCGCTGGACGTCATTACCAAAACCATCAACTCGCTGAATTTCGGTGGCCATGGCTACGCCTACATCGTCAGCGCCGACGGCAAGATCCTGATTCACCCGGACAGCAAGCTGATCCTCAAGAACGTCAGCGAGGCGTACCCTAACGGTGCGCCGAAGATCGCGCCGGGCGTGTCGGAAATCGAGTCCGGTGGCAAGGCGCAGTTCATCTCGTTCACCAAGGTTGAAGGCCTGTCTTCAGCCAACTGGTACGTCGCACTGGTACTGGACCGCGACGCCGCCTACTCGATGCTCAGCGAATTCCGAGCTTCGGCCATTACCGCGATGGTCATTGCCGTGGCGATCATCATGCTGTTGCTGGGCCTGCTGATCCGCGTGCTGATGCAGCCGCTGCACCAGATGGGCCGCGCCATGCAGGATATCGCCGACGGCGAGGGCGACCTGACCAAGCGTCTGTCGATCGTGTCGCAAGACGAGTTCGGCGCCCTGGCGCAGTCGTTCAACCGTTTCGTCGAGCGTATCCACGGCTCGATCCGCGAAGTGGCGTCCACCGCAGGCCAGCTGGGTGAAGTCGCTGCGCGGGTGGTCGGGGCTTCCAACTCGTCCATGGGCAACTCGGACCAACAGTCCAGCCGCACCAGCAGCGTCGCGGCGGCGATCAACCAGCTCGGCGCCGCCGCCCAGGAAATCGCCCAGAACGCCGCACTGGCTTCGCAGCATTCCAGCGAAGCCACGCAGCTGGCCAGTGAAGGGCAGGGTGTCGTGGCCCAGACCATCAAGGCGATGAATCAGCTGTCGGACAAGATCAGCGAATCGTGCGTGAACATCGAAACGCTGAACGCCAAGACCGCGAACATCGGCCAGATTCTTGAAGTGATCACCGTTATTTCCCAGCATACCAACCTGCTGGCGCTGAACGCGGCGGTGGAAGCGGCCCGTGCCGGTGAGGCCGGTCGTGGTTTTGCGGTGGTGGCCGATGAGGTGCGTAACCTTGCGCACCGCACTCAGGATTCTGCCCAGCAAGTGCAGGGCATGATCGAAGAGCTGCAAGTGGGCGCCCGCGATGCGGTGGCCAACATGACCGAAAGCCAGCGCCAGAGCGAAAGCAGCGTGACCATCGCCAACCAGGCCGGCGAGCGCCTGAACAGCGTGACCCGCCGCATTGGCGAGATCGACGGCATGAACCAGTCGGTGGCCACGGCGACCGAGGAACAGACCGCAGTGGTGGAGTCGATCAACGTCGACATCACCGAGATCAACACCCTGAACCAGGAAGGCGTCGACAACCTCAAGTCAACGCTCGATGCCTGCTCGCATCTGGAACACCAGACGGCGCGTTTACAGCATCTGGTGGGGACGTTCCGGATTTAACGGATGGCAGGTACTCGCAACTGAACCGGGACTACCATCGTTCAGGGGCCGGTTTTGTGTCCCAGGTCAAGGCTGCTCAGGCAGCCCTGCCGCCCGGCGCAACCCCAACCGCAACGCCGTGCTGAACATTTGGCCATGGTTGCGGCCATTGAACTGTTGGTAACTGGCTTCAACCCCCGGCAGTTGCGCCAGATGCTCGGCCAGCAGGCGATTGGCATCACTGGGCACGGCCGTCATGGCCTTTCTTCTTTCCTCTGAACCGCCATCGAATTGCGCGATGGGCGGTTTGCCTTCTCGCTCGCCTTTGACCAGCCGCACAGTCCTTGTAGTCCCTGCGGGAAATGCCGTCAGCGCCATGCCGTTATCAAAAGTGATCGGCTGATACCACAGCGAAGCACTGGCCGCGATCCAGGTCTGGAACGCCTCGGGGTGCTGCAGCAACGCGTAGACCGTGAACAGCCCGCCGAACGAATGCCCCCATAGCGTCTGCCGTTGCAGGTCGACGCTGTAGTGCGCCTGCACCCGGGGCTTGATGGTCGTCAGGATCAATTCAAGGAACGCTTTGGACGTGTCCCCGGTGTAATCCCGCGTGCGCTGTTCGCCGTCGTAAGTGCCGTCGATGTCGTAACCGATCATCACCAGCAGCGGCGGGGCGCTTGCGTTCAATTCGCCCAGCCAGTCCTCTTTTAACTGCGCCATCACATTGTTGCCATCGAGCAGGTACATCACCGGATAGCCCGTGGCCGGCGGTGCGCTGCGCGGGATGCCGATGTCCAGACGGTAATGGCGCTGATGGTCGGGGGAGTCGATGTTCAGGCGTTCGAAGCGGTAGTGAGCGGAGCCGGTTTCAGCCAAGGGAGGGATCTCCTGATCGTCGGCGCTTGCGAGCAGGGGCAGCACGCCGAACAACATAAAGGTGAAAGATTTGATCCAGTTCATCGGATAGCGCCCGAAAGTGGAGGATTGGCAGGTTGCCCAGATGGCGCGCAGTTGTCTATTCCCCACCCCCGCTAAACCGCGTCTTTGCGCGAACATGTCGACAAAATCGCTAAAAAATCCGGCATCAAATGGTCAACGAACTGTTACCCGACGTTCATCGCCGGGTCATGGAACTGCCATACGGTCTGGTTAGTGTCCTCAGCAGTCACACGCAGCCAACGCAGCCCAGGACGGCTCGCCAGGCGGACATTCACCCCTGGCAGGATGCCGGAACCCTGATCTTCACGATCAGCACCAGACAAGAGAAGCCCCATGACCGCAGCTATCCATGTCGACCGCTTGAACAAGACATTTGCACGCAAGACCGCTCTGGTTGACCTTGCATTGTCTATACAACCCGGGGAAATGGTAGCGCTGATCGGCGCTTCCGGATCGGGCAAATCCACGCTGTTGCGACATCTGGCCGGCCTTGCCTGCTGTGATCGCAGCAACGGCGGCAGTATCCGCGTACTGGGCCGCGAAGTGCAGGCTTCGGGCCGCCTCAACGGCAAGGTGCGCCGACTGCGCGCCGACATCGGCTACATCTTTCAGCAATTCAATCTGGTCAACCGCCTCAGCGTGCTGGACAACGTCCTGCTCGGTTGCCTGGGCCGCATGCCGCGCTGGCGTGGCAGCCTGGGCCTGTTCAACGCCGAAGAAAAGGCCCGCGCCATGGCCAATCTGGATCGCGTCGGCCTCGCCGATTTCGCCCAGCAACGGGCGTCGACCTTGTCGGGCGGCCAGCAGCAGCGTGTGGCCATCGCCCGTGCGTTGACGCAACAGGCCGAAGTCATTCTGGCCGACGAACCCATTGCCTCGCTGGACCCGGAGTCGGCGCGCAAGGTCATGGAAATCCTCGCGGACATCAATCGCCAGGACGGCAAGACCGTGGTCGTCACCCTGCATCAAGTGGACTACGCCGTGCGCTATTGCCCGCGGGCCGTGGCGCTCAAGGGGGGGCGCATTCATTTCGACGGCAACGGGGCCGACCTCGACGGCGAGTTCCTCAACGATCTCTACGGCGCCGATGCCGGTGCCAGCCTGATGTTCGCCGATCAGGGTCGCACACCCGGCAGGCCGCCGCGCTTCGCTCTGGCCCAGGCCTGATCGGCACCGCACCTCATAACAACACACAACACCTCAACCCATGTTCCAGGAGCTCTCCATGTTGAACCGTATCGGTCGCGTGTTCGCCTCTGCCGCTGTCGTTGCCGGCTGCCTGACAGGCACCGCGCAAGCAGACGACAACACCCTCAACTTCGGCATCATGTCCACCGAGTCCTCGCAAAACCTGAAAAGCGTCTGGCAGCCGTTCCTCGACGACATGTCGAAAAAGACCGGCCTGAAAGTCAACGCCACCTTCGCCTCCGACTACGCCGGCCTGATTCAGGGCATGCGCTTCAACAAGGTCGACGTGGCGTGGCTGGGCAACAAGGCGGCCATGGAAGCCGTGGACCGCTCCGGCGGCGAGATTTTCGCCCAGACCGCTGCCGCCAACGGCGCGCCGGGTTACTGGAGCCTGATCATTGCGCGCAAGGACAGCCCGATCAATTCCATCGACGACATGTTCAAGCATGCCAAGGAACTGACCTTCGGTAACGGCGACCCGAACTCCACGTCCGGTTATCTGGTGCCGGGCTATTACGTGTTCGCCAAGAACCATGTCGACGCCGCCACCGCGTTCAAGCGCACCCTCAACTCCAGCCACGAAGTCAACGCCCTGAGCGTCGCCAAGGGTCAGCTGGACGTTGCGACCTTCAACACCGAAAGCTGGGACCGTCTGGAAGTCACCCAGCCGGGAAGCGCCGCCAAGCTCAAGGTGATCTGGAAGTCGCCGATCATCCCGGCCGACCCGATGGTCTGGCGCAAGGGGTTGTCTGACGCCGACAAGAACAAGATTCGCGATTTCTTCGCCCACTACGGCGACACCGACGAAGAGAAGGGCGTGCTGAAGAACATGCAGATGGGCAAGTTCCTCAAGTCCTCGGATGACCAGCTGCTGACCATCCGCCAGTTGGAGCTGTTCAAGCAGAAGACAGAAACCACCGCCAGCACCACCCTCAGCGCAGAAGAAAAGACCGCGAAGCTGAAAGAGATCGACGCCGGCCTGACCAAGCTGCAGGACCGCATCTCGGAACTGGAAAAACAGAGCACCGCCAAGGCGGGCTGACCGGCACGGCGCGGCTGGACGGCCGCGCCTGCTTCCACCGTATCTGATACCGGGACTCTGTCATGAGCACTCACGCTGCATACGCTGACGCCGTCGGCAAGCGCACCTGGCCGCAATACCTGGGCTGGGGGCTGTTCCTCGCGATGATGGCCTGGGCCTGGCACGGCGCGGAAATGAACCCGCTGGCGCTGTACCGCGACTCCGGCAACATGGCGACCTTCGCCGCTGACTTCTTCCCCCCTGACTTCCATGAATGGCGCGCCTATCTGCAGGAAATGATCGTCACCGTGCAGATCGCCTTGTGGGGCACGCTGCTGGCGATCATCTGCTCGGTGCCGCTGGGCGTGCTCTGCGCCGACAACATCACCCCGTGGTGGATTCATCAGCCGCTGCGCCGGGTCATGGATTCGTTCCGCTCCATCAATGAAATGGTCTTCGCCATGCTGTTTGTGGTGGCGGTCGGTCTGGGGCCGTTCGCAGGTGTTCTGGCCTTGTGGATCAGCACCACCGGCGTGCTCGCCAAGCTGTTCGCCGAAGCGGTGGAAGCCATCGATCCAGGGCCTGTTGAAGGGGTGCGCGCCACCGGTGCCAGCGCCCTGCAGGAAGTGATCTTCGGGGTCATCCCGCAAGTCATGCCGCTGTGGATCTCCTACGCCTTGTACCGCTTCGAATCCAACGTGCGTTCGGCGACGGTGGTGGGGATGGTCGGCGCCGGCGGCATCGGCGTGATCCTCTGGGAAAACATCCGCGCCTTCCAGTTCACCCAGACCTGTTCGGTGCTGCTGGTGATCATCGTGGTGGTCAGCGTCATCGACATTTTCTCCCAGCGCCTGCGCAAGCAGTTCATCTGACGATTACGACAGGAGAGGGTGCAAACCCGTTTTTTAGCCATGCAGTTGTCTAGACAATCTGAACGCCCGCATCGGGAAACGATGCCACGAGAACCCAAGTATCGGGAGCTTGCGGACACCCTCCGCAACGAACTGAACCGCTACATCGCGGGTGAGTTTCTGCCCGCCGAAACCCAACTGGCGGGGCGCTTCGACGTCAACCGCCACACCGTGCGCCGGGCCATCGACGAGCTGGTGCGCGAAGGCAGCCTCTTGCGTCGTCAGGGCAAGGGCACCCAGGTGCTGGGCCGTCCGCTGGTGTACCCGGTGGCCGCCGAGAGCGCCTACAGCCAGTCGTTGTCGGCCCTGGGCCATGGTGTTGAGGCCGTCTTGCTGCAGCGTCGCCAGTGCGTGGCCACTCGCGAAGAGGCCGAGCATCTGGGCCTTGAAGAACACGCGCCGTTGATCGAACTGCAAACCCTGCGCCGCCTCGATGGCCAGCCGGTGAGCCTGATCCGCCACCGCTACTGCGCCAGCCGCGCGGGGCTGGTCGCCGATTACAAAAGCGGTTCGGTGCGTCAGTACCTGGCGTCCCGCGACCTGCCGTTGACCCGCACCTTCAGCCTGATCGGCGCTCGCCTGCCCAGCCGTGAAGAGGCCAGCGTGCTGCTGATGCCGCGCCACCTGCCGGCGCTGACTGTGCTCACCCTTTCCCGCGATGCCGACGGATGCCCGGTGGAGATTGCCCATTCCACCAGCCGCTCCGACCGCTTCCAGTATCAGATCGTCACCTGACGGAGATGCCCTCGATGACTGCCCCATCTGCTTTCA
>CAURWS010000130.1:0-8293 GCA_963528485.1 uncultured Pseudomonas sp.
GGCCAGGCCTGCGTGGTCGCGATCCATGGCCAGGGTGTACTGCGACAGGTCGTTGGTGCCGATGGACAGAAAGTCGGCGTGCTCGGCCAACTGACCGGCGAGCAAGGCGGCAGATGGCACCTCGATCATCACCCCAAGCTCCGGGCGTTCAGTGATATCGGCCTGCAACGCCAGTTCATCGATTCGCGAACGCACCGCGAGCAATTCACCCACCTCGGTGATCATCGGCAGCAGGATGCGGCAGCGCGCCAACGGCTGGATTCGCAGCAGAGCGCGCAGTTGCTGATCGAGCAGTTGAGGGCGCGCCTGCCCCAGACGAATGCCGCGCAGGCCCAGCACGGGATTGGCTTCGGCGGGGAGGGGCAGGTATTGCAGTTGCTTGTCGCCGCCGATGTCGATGGTGCGAATGATCACCGGCTTGTCGGACATGGCATCGAGCACGCCCTGATAGGCTGCCAGTTGCTCATCCTCGGTGGGCGCAGTGCTGCGGTCGACGAAGAGGAATTCAGTGCGCAGCAGGCCCACGCCATCGGCGCCGTTGAGTTGCGCGTTCTCGGCATCGGCGCGGGAGGCGACGTTGGCGGCGATGTCGATCGTCACGCCATCCTGAGTCAGCGCCGGCAGGTGCGCGTGCTGTTGCTGGCGTTGCCGCTGTTCGAAGCGTTGTGTACGAAGGGTCTGAATCCCGCGTAGGCGAGCGTCATCGGGTGCGAGTTCCAGACGCCCGTTGTCGGCGTCCAGCACCGCTTCCTGCCCGGTGGCGACGTCGAGCAACGACGCACCCAAGGCCACCACACATGGCAAGCCTTTGCTGCGGGCCAGAATGGCGACGTGAGAGGTGGCGCCGCCTTCGGCCATGCAAATTCCGCCGATGCCGCACTGCGCCAGCATCAGCAAATCCGAAGGGGTGAGCTCCCGGGCGACGACGATGGCGCCGGCCGGGACTTCCACATCGCGAGCATCGCCGAGCAAGGTCAGCAGCACTCGCTGGCGCAGGTCACGCAGGTCGTTGGCGCGTTCGGCGAGAAGGGTGTTGCCGAGGTTTTCCAGTCGGTCGCATTGGGTGAGTAGGGCCTGACTCCAGGCGTGGGCGGCGCTGCGGCCTTGATCGATGGCGTCGTAGGCGGCGTCGAGCAGGGCCGGGTCTTCGAGCATCGCCAGATGGGTGGCGAAGATCGCGCTCTGTTCGTGTTGATGGTGATCGAGTGACACGCTGATGTCCGCGCGAACCTGCACCAGCGCTTCGCTGAGGATCTGTCGTTGTTCGTCCGGGCGATGGCCGCCGAGGTCTTCATCCAGCTCGATAGTGTCGAGGCGAAACAGCGGACCGCTGGCCAAACCCGGCGAGGCCGTGACGCCGCGTATCACGCCCGGCTCGGTGTCTGCCGCGTTGAAGCGTGGAGCCATGGCAGCGACTGCAGGCTGAGGTTTTTCCTCGGGCGAGGGCGTCGACAGCGCTTTTAGCAACGCCTGCAGCGCGACCTCGCTGTCATGGCCCAGACACACCACCTCCACTTCATCCTGCTCGGCGACGCCCAGCCCCATCAGGCCGGTGACGCTGTCGGTCGAGGCGCTGGCACCGGCGAAGTGCAGTTCGGCGTGGCTGGCGAACTGCCGTGCTGTCTGGCGCACCAAGGCAGCCGGGCGTGCGTGCAAACCGCCGTTGTGGGCGACGCGAATGCTTCCCCGGGCCTGTTTGGCCCGAATATCGGTATTTTGCACGTATTGATGCTGTTGGGCCAAAGCCGTGACCGTCAGCAAGGGTTCGCCGACATTCACCGACCCGGATGTGTGAGTCAGGGCAAACGTGAACCCATCGCCATTGAGCAGGATCAGCGGCGTGACCAGACTGCGGCTCTCACGTGCCACGTTGTCCAGATCGAAGCGCAGCAGGGGTTGACCCTCTTTCACTCGCTGGCCGTCCTCGACCAGCGCCTCGAAGCCCTCGCCATTGAGCCCGACAGTGTCGATGCCCACATGCAGTAACCACTCGCTGCCGTTGTCGGCGCGCAGGTTCACGGCATGGCGGGTGCGCGCGACGTTGATCACCACCCCGGCGAACGGCGCGTGCAGCACGTCATCCAGCGGGTCGATGGCCAGCCCTTTGCCCATGGCGCCTTCGGCGAACACCGGGTCGGGAATGTCGGCCTGTTTCAGCACGGCCCCGCTGAACGGAGCGCTGAACGTCATTTGTTTATTGTTATGCATGACATCGTCCTTGCTGGCGTCGTTTGAGGCGGCGCGAGATCAGTGGGTTTTGGTGACTTTGCTCAGGTGTCGCGGCTGGTCCGGGTCCAGCCCCCGCGCTTGGGCAAGGCCTGCGGCCATCACGTAAAAGCTCTGGATGGCGAGGACCGGATCGAGGGCCGGATGGTCGGCGCACGTCAGGGTCAGGTCGCGCTCGGCGATGTCTTCGGGCGCAGCCAGCAGCACAGTGGCGCCGCGCTCGCGCAGGTCGGCGGCTAGGGCGAGGAGGCTGGCCTGTTCGGCGCCGCGGGTGGCGAAGATCAGCAGCGGGTAGTGATCGCCCACCAATACCATCGGCCCGTGGCGCACTTCGGCGCTGCTGAAGGCTTCGGCCTGGATGCTGGAGGTTTCCTTGAATTTCAGCGCGGCTTCCTGAGCGATGGCGAAGCCGGTGCCGCGACCGATGACCATCAGGCGCTGGCAATCGCGCAGCGCCTCGATGGCAGGCGTCCAGTCCTGACGCGCTGCTTGATGCAGGCGTTCGGGCAATGTCTGGCCGGCCTGCAACAGCTCGGCGTCCTGCTGCCAGTGCGCGACGAGCCGGGCGCTGGCGCTGAGGGTGGCGATGAAGCTTTTGGTCGCCGCCACGCTCAATTCAGGGCCCGCGCTCAGGGGCAGCACGTATTCGCAGGCCTCCTCGAGGGGTGAGCCTTCAGCGTTGACCATGGCAATGCTCAACGCGCCGCGCTCGCGCAGTTTGCGCAGGCTGTCTACCAGATCGGGGCTTTGGCCCGATTGCGAAAAGCCTATCGCGGGCTGGTTGTGCACGCGCATCGGCGAGTCGTGCAGTGTCACCACCGACATCGGCAGCGAGGCGACGGGCACACCGGCGAGCTGCATGGCCAAGTAGGCAAAATAGCTGGCGGCGTGATCGGAACTGCCTCGGGCCACCGTCAGCATCACCTGTGGCCCGGCGTCGCGCAGGCGCTGCGCGAGGGCGATCAAGCGCGGCTCCAGTACGTCCAGCTGACGTCGAACGGCGTCCGCAGAGGCGAGGGCCTCATCAAGCATTTTTGAGTTCAAGGGTCTCTCCTTCGACCATGACGGCGGTGAGTTTCAGCTCGCGATCCAGGTACACGGCGTCCGCCCAGCTGCCGGGTTGCAGGCGGCCGCGTTCTTCGATGCCCAGATAGTCCGCAGGAAATTGCGACAGGCGCTGTGAGGCTTCGGCCAGTGGCAGGCCGATTTTCACCAGATTGCGCAGCGCCTGATCCATGGTCAGCGTGCTCCCCGCCAGGGTGCCATCGGCCAGGCGCACGCCGCCCAGGCATTTGGTCACGGTATGGCTGCCGAGCTTGTATTCGCCGTCCGGCATGCCGGTGGCTGCGGTGGAGTCGGTGACGCAATACAGGCAGGGGATCGAGCGCAGCGCCACGCGAATTGCGCCGGGGTGGACATGCAGTAAATCGGGGATCAGCTCGGCGTAGCGGGCGTGGGCCAGGGCTGCGCCGACGATGCCGGGCTCGCGATGATGCAGCGGGCTCATGGCGTTATAGAGGTGGGTGAAACTGGTAGCCCCGGCTTCGAGGGCTTTGACGCCTTCTTCATAACTACCCAACGTGTGGCCGATTTGCAGGCGCACGCCTTTGGACGACAGGGTCTTGATCAGCTCGACATGCCCGGCGATTTCCGGAGCGATGGTGATCACCTTGATCGGCGCCAGGCTCAGGTAATCCTCGACCTCGCTGAGCAATGCGGCGTGGGCGTGGTTGGGTTGCGCGCCAAGTTTTCCGGGATTGATGTAGGGGCCTTCCAGATGCACCCCCAACACGCGGGCTGTTTCCGACGCGCGCCGCTGACAATGCCCGCCCAGTTGTTCGAGGATCTGACGAATCTCGGTGGCAGGGGCTGTCATGGTCGTGGCCAGCATCGACGTGGTGCCGAAACGCAGGTGGGTGCGGCCGATGGTGTCGAAGCCCTCGGCGCCTTCCATGATGTCGCTGCCGCCGCCCCCATGAACGTGCAGGTCGATGAAGCCCGGCAGCAGGTAGGGCAGGTCGTTGTCCTGCGGGTTGCAGGGCGTGCCTTGAATGCTCGTCACCCGCCCGTCGAGGTGCTGCAACTGGCCGCGAACCCAGCCGTCGGGGGTGAGGATGTTGAAGTCGGACATGCAGGCTCCGTGGGTCGTTGAGCGCTTTTGTGCCGGGGTTAGCGACGTAACTCGGCGACGAAATCGTAGTAATCGTCGCGGCAGTAGGTGTCGGTCAGCTCGATGGGGGTGTTGTCGGCGAGATAGCCGATCCGGGTCATCAGCAGCATGGCGGTGCCGGTTTCCAGTCCCACCAGGGCGGCCATTTCTGCCGAAGCGTTGATCGCGCGTATGTGCTGAAGGGCGCGGACCACGGGGCGGCCGATGGAATCCAGATGCGCATACAGTGAATCGCCGATGGCGTCAGGCTCGGGCAGCAGCGCGGCGGGCAGGGCGCTGAGTTCAACCGCCATGACGATACCGTCGGCCTTGCGCAGACGCTTGAGCCTCGCGACCTTTTCGGTGGGCGACAGGCTCTGGCGGATCAGTTCTTCATGAGTGGGCAGAGCGATGTCACGTTCCAGCCATTGAGAGCTGGGGATGAAGCCCTTCAACCGCAGCATTTCGCTGAAGCTGGAAAGCCGCGACAGGGGTTGTTCGAGGCGTGGGGTAATGAACGTGCCCGAACCCTGGCTGCGGCGAATCAAGCCCTGTTCCAGCAGGATCTCCAGCGCCTTGCGGGCGGTCACGCGGGAGATGTTCAGGGTTTCGCTGAGGCTGCGCTCAGAGGGAAGCGCCTGTTCGGCTTTCCACTGGCCTGCATGAATGGCCGCTTCCAGATTGCGCGCCAGCTGCAGGTACAGCGGCGTCGGCTGGCTGTCGTCGGGGCGCAGGGCGAGGATCGAATTCATCGTCGGGGTCCGAAGGGGTTGGAATTATGTTCGGATAATGTGCCTGAAAGTAATACCACTTGCATACCACGTCAACGGGATTGGTATTAGAGGGGAGGGTTTTTGGTCACAGAGTGGTGACGTTTGGACGTTAAGGAAATGTTGCCAGAGGTCGATTGGAATGCTGACTGCTGTTGATTCTGGCCGAAGGCCGTAGGAGCAAGCTTGCTCCTACGCCCTGCGGGTAGAAGTGGTTCGCGGCGAGAATGGCAGAGGGCGTCGAGTGGTATCTAAATGGCCTACGGTCGGATCTCGATCATCGTGCCGTCCTTGACCAGGTCCCACACCTCACGAATGTCGCTGTTCTTCATGGCAATGCAGCCATTGGTCCAGTCCAGGGTGTGGAAATACCACTCCGGGTACTCTTCGTTGATTGGCGTGCCATGGATCATGATCATGCTGCCGGGGTTCACCCCTTCGCGGCGGGCGCGGGCGGAATCGGAGATGTTGGGGTAGGAAATGTGCAGCGACAGGTTGTAGGCGTCGCTGGTCTTGCGCCAGTCGAGCCAGTAGAAACCTTCAGGGGTGCGTTGGTCGCCTTCCTGTAGTTTCGGGCCTTTGGGGTATTTGCCCAGGGAGATGCGATAAGTCTTCAGCGCCTCGCCCTTGCTCATCAGTTGCAACTGGTGGGCGGACTTGAGCACGAGGATCTTGTCGATGCTGCGGTTGGCGATGTCCTGGGTGTCGACGACTTTGCCATCGACGAATTTCTGCTCGCTGCCCTTGGGCACGATGGTCTGAGTGAACGCAGCCTGAGACAGCGGAACGAACGACAGACAGAGAACAGCAAGCAACCAACGCATGTACACGGCATCCCTGAAGCTCGCGCAGGCATCGCGCGTCGTCATCTGATCAAGTGGTTTTAAGGGGAGGTGAGACAGACAGGCAATCGGTATGCACCGGGAATTCTTGATGCCGCCGGTCGACAAAGAAGCATTCTAGGGTACGCCTGACCGTCTGGAAAGCCAGCTCGGACCAAGGAATGTCGGCCTCGTCGAACAGCTTTACTTCAAGGCTTTCGACGCCTGCGGCGAAGTCGGGGCTGGCCATGTTGGCGCGGTAGAAAATGTGCACCTGGCTGATGTGCGGTACGTCGATCATCGCGTACAGGTGCAGGTCTTCCAGCGCTGCGCAGGCTTCCTCGACGGTTTCCCGGCGTGCGGCCTGTTCGACACTTTCGCCGTTCTCCATGAAGCCTGCCGGCAACGTCCAGTAACCCAGACGCGGTTCGATGGCGCGCCGACACAGCAACACCTTGCCCTCCCAGACCGGTAACACACCCGCAACGATATTGGGGTTTTGGTAGTGGATGGTGTGGCAGTGATCGCACACGTAGCGCGGACGGCTGTCGCCCTCGGGGATACGCTGGGTGACCTGTTCGCCGCAGTGGCTGCAGAATTTCATGATCGAATCGTTCCTTGCGTCAGCGGCTATCTTGGCGTGTGGCGCGGGTGATCGGCAAGCTGTGTCTTGTTTCCGGCGCCCCGGTTGCAGGACAAGGGGTTGGGCGCCTCTGCGCTTTGGTGCATCATGCCGGACAGGCAACCGATCGAGAATTCCCATGCTGGACGAGCTTGTTCGCCGTATAAGCAGCCACACGCCGGGCACTCTGGAGAATGAAGGACGCTTCCCCGAGGCCGCGGTGCTCTTGCCCATCACCCGCAGCGACGAGCCTGAACTGGTGCTGACCCTGCGCGCCAGCGGCCTGTCGACCCATGGTGGCGAAGTGGCGTTTCCCGGTGGGCGCCGGGACCCCGAAGACGTCGATCTGGTGTTCACCGCATTGCGCGAGGCCGAGGAAGAAATCGGCCTGCCGCCGGGCCTGGTCGAGATCGTCGGCCCGCTGAGCCCGCTGATCTCCAAGCACGGCATCCAGGTCACGCCTTACGTCGGTGTCATTCCGGACTTTGTCGAGTACACCCCCAATGATGGCGAGATCGCTGCTGTTTTCAGCGTGCCGCTGGCGTTTTTCCGCGAGGACGCCCGTGAGCACACCCACCGCATCGATTATCAGGGCCGCAGCTGGTACGTGCCGAGCTACCGGTTCGGCGAGTACAAGATCTGGGGTCTGACCGCGATCATGATCGTCGAGCTGATGAACGTGCTGTTCGACAGCAATATCAGCCTGCACCATCCGCCCAAGCGCTCGGCCATTTTGACGCTGAAATCCTGAGTTTCGTTTTACCGTGAGCCTACGTGCTCGACCCACGGCCGCAGAGCCGATCCATGAGGAAAACAATATGAAATACCGTCTGGGCGATTCCCGCGTCGAAGCGCACGCGCAAAGCTGGATCGCGCCCACTGCCACGCTGATCGGCAAGGTCCGTCTGCAGGCCAACGCCAGCGTCTGGTTCGGTGCGGTGCTGCGTGGTGACAACGAGCTGATCGACATCGGCGAGAACAGCAACGTCCAGGATGGCACTGTGATGCATACCGACATGGGCTCGCCACTGACCATCGGCAAGAACGTGACCATAGGCCACAACGTGATGCTGCACGGCTGCACGGTCGACGACAACACGCTGATCGGCATCAACTCGGTGATCCTCAACGGCGCGAAGATCGGCAAATACTGCATTATCGGCGCCAATTCGCTGATCGGCGAAGGCAAGGTGATTCCTGATGGTTCGCTGGTCATGGGCTCGCCGGGCAAGATCGTCCGCGAATTGACTGACGCCCAGAAGAAAATGGCTCGAAGCCAGCGCCGCTCATTACGTTCACAATGCACAGCGTTACGCCCGCGAACTGGCTCCCCAGGAAGATTGATGTCCACAGAACACCCGATTCACGAAAAGCCCGTACGCTCGCCCTGCGTGAGCATTTGTGCGCTGGACGAGGCCGACATCTGCATCGGCTGCCAGCGCACCGTCGCGGAAATTACCGGCTGGAGCCGCATGAACAACGACGAACGGCGTGCCGTGCTGGTGCTGTGCGACGAGCGCGCGCGGGCCAGCGGGATGATGTTTTCAGTAGGCGGCAAGTAGCGCTGTTTTCTGTGGGAGCCGGCTTGCTGGGGAATGCGGTCTGTCGGATACAGATGAGTTTACTGACCCACCGCTTTCGCCAGCAAGCCGGCTCCCACAATGATTGCATTCTTCCTTGCTTCACCCGTCAGCCACAGCACCCC
>CAURWS010000131.1:0-8288 GCA_963528485.1 uncultured Pseudomonas sp.
CAACAGGGCCATCGCTCAGGCCAGGGGCGAGTACGTCGTGATGCTGTCCAGCGAGAGCGAGGTGGTCAATCCGAACTGGATCGAATCGCTGCTCAATCAGGCTCAGCGGCCTGAGGTGGGCGTCGTCGGCGCCAAGCTGATCGACCGTGCCGGGCGTGTCAGCCAGGCCGGTTTGATTCTGGGCATGAACGGTGGCTTGGGATCACCCTTTGTCGGTGAGCCCAAGGATGCCGTCGGGTACCTCCACCGTCTGGTCCTTGAGCACAACTATTCGGCGATGTCCGGCGTCTGTCTGATGATTCGTAAAGCGCTGTTCGACACGGCAGGCGGGTTGGACGAGGTGCAGTTCGCTGACGCGTTCTTCGATGTTGACCTGTGCTTGAAAGTCGGCCAGAACGGCTTCCTGAACGTGTGGACGCCGCAGGTGCATATCCTGCACCCCGGCGGGTTGCCGGATGCACCGGAACAACTGGCTGCGCTGCAACAGAAATGGGCGGGCCCTTTCGCCCATGATCTGGCCTACAACCAGAACCTGGCCTTTACCGGCAAGGGCTACGAACTGGGCGGCACTGGCAATACCAGCTGGGTTCAATTGATCGCTTGAGGACAGGGATAGAAAACGTCATGTTCAACGGCAAATCAGTCTTCATCTCAGGCGCGACCGGCTCGTTCGGTCGCCAGTTCATCCGCACGCTGCTTGCGCGCTACCAGCCCCGGCGGGTGGTGGTGTTCTCCCGCGATGAACTCAAGCAATACGAAATGCAGCAGGAATTCAACGCGCCGTGCATGCGTTATTTCCTCGGCGATGTGCGTGATGCCGAGCGCTTGCAGCAAGGCATGCGCGGCATTGACTACGTGGTCCACGCCGCAGCGCTCAAGCATGTACCGGCGGCGGAGTACAACCCGACCGAGTTCATCCGCACCAACGTCAATGGCGCGGAAAACATCATCGCGGCGGCCATTGCCAACGGGGTGAAAAAGGTCATTGCACTGTCCACGGACAAGGCCGCCAGCCCGATCAACCTGTACGGCGCCACCAAGCTGCTGTCGGACAAGCTGTTCGTCGCCGCCAACAACATTGGCGGCGACGAGCAGACCCGCTTTGCCGTGGTGCGCTACGGCAATGTCGCGGGCTCGCGTGGCTCGATCGTGCCGTTCTTCAACAAGCTGATCGCAGGCCACGCCAAAGAGCTGCCGATCACCGATCCGCGCATGACGCGGTTCTGGATCACCCTGGATCACGGGGTGGATTTCGTCATGCAGAGTTTCGAGCGCATGCACGGCGGCGAAGTGTTCGTGCCCAAGATCCCGTCGGTGCGTATTGTCGACCTGGCGCAGGCCATGGCGGCTGATCTGCCGCACAAGATCGTCGGCATTCGTCCGGGCGAGAAGCTGCATGAGCTGATGGTGCCGCAGGACGATGCGCGCATGACCCTGGAGTTCAAGGATCACTACACCATCGTGCCGTCGATCCGCTTCAACAACATCGACACCGATTTCGCCGTCGACGCGACCGGCGAAACTGGCCATGCCGTGGCCGATGATTTCGAGTACCGCTCCGACACCAACCCGGACTTCATGTCGGTACCCCAGATCAGCCAACTGCACGCCGACATTGCGTCATGATTCCCTACGGTCGTCAGAGTATCGATCAGGCGGACATTGATGCTGTGGTCCAGGTGCTCAAGTCTGACTGGCTGACTCAGGGCCCGACCATCGAGCGCTTCGAAGCGGCGATCGCCGAGCGCTGTGAAGCCGGCTTTGGGATCGCCGTGTGCAATGCCACGGCGGCGCTGCACATTGCGTGTCTGGCAGTGGGATTGGGGGAGGGCGATGTGCTCTGGACCAGTCCTAACACCTTTCTCGCCTCGGCCAACTGCGGGCGCTACTGCGGCGCCGATGTGGACTTCGTCGACATCGACCCGCTGACCTGGAACCTCGACGCCAGTGCCCTTGAGCGCAAGCTTGAGAGCGCCGAGCGCGAAGGCACGCTGCCCAAGGTGCTGGTGGCCGTGGCGTTTTCCGGGCAGAGCTGCGACATGCGGGCCATTGCCGCGTTGTCCCGCCGCTACGGTTTCGTGGTCATTGAAGACGCCTCCCATGCGGTCGGCGCGCGTTACGCCGGGCGTCCGGTGGGCTGTGGCGAGTTCGCCGACATGACGGTGTTCAGTTTCCACCCGGTAAAGATCGTAACGACCGGGGAGGGCGGGCTGGTGCTGACCAATCGCCCTGAGCTTGCCGAGCGCCTGCGTTGCCTGCGCAGTCACGGCATGACCCGCGACCCTGGGCAAATGACCGAACCGAGCCACGGCCCCTGGTATTACCAGCAAGTCGAACTGGGCTTCAATTACCGCATCACCGACCTGCAGGCAGCGTTGGGGTTGTCGCAGTTGAACAAGCTGGACGGCTTTCTGACGCGGCGTCGTGAACTGGCGGCCCGTTATCAGGCGTTGCTCGCTCATCTGCCACTGACCTTGCCGAGTCTGCAGGCCGAGGCTGAGTCGGCGTGGCATCTGTATGTCGTGCGCGTGCAGACATCACGGGTCACCCTCAGCCATCGGCAGGTGTTCGAAGGGCTGCGTGCCGCCGGCATCGGCGTCAACGTGCATTACATCCCGGTGCACTTGCAGCCCTATTACCGGGACCTGGGTTTTGCGCTCGGGGATTTTCCCCAGGCAGAGGCCTACTACGGCGAAGCCATCAGCCTGCCGCTGTACCCGTTGATGACCGATGAACAACAGAAGCAGGTGATCGAACAGCTGCAGCGTCTGCTGATCGATGCCGTGGACCACTGAAATGCCTTTACTGATTCCAGGGCGACAGCCATGACGGCCGTAGCGATCATTCCGGCGCGGGGCGGCAGCCAACGCATCCCGCGCAAGAACCTCAAGCCGTTCAACGGTGAGCCGATGATTGCAGGCTCCATTCGCACGGCCCTGAACAGCGGGCTGTTCGAGCGGGTGGTGGTCAGTACCGATGATGTAGAAATCGCCGACGTCGCCCGTGCCTTTGGCGCCGAAGTGCCGTTCATGCGCCCGGTGGAACTGGCCGATGCGTTCACCGGCACGTCAGCGGTCATCCAGCACGCCATCGGCGCACTCGATCGGCGTTACGACTTCACCTGCTGCATCTACGCCACCGCGCCGCTGTTGCAGGCGCGGTTTCTGCGTGAGGGGTACCAGGCCCTGTCGGCAGCGCAGGACAAATCCTATGCGTTCTCGGTCTGCGGCTTTGGCTTCCCGATTCAGCGGGCGCTGCTGATCAATCCGGACGGCAGCCTGGATGCGCTGCACCCCGAGTACCGCAGCGTGCGCTCGCAGGATCTGGTGCCGGCTTATCAGGATGCCGGCCAGTTCTACTGGGGTCGCAGCGAGGCCTGGCTGCGGGGGGAGGTGATCTTTTCGCCCCACAGCCTGCCGGTGATTCTGCCCCGGCATCTGGTGCAGGACATCGACACCGAAGAGGACTGGTTGCGCGCGCAATACCTGTACGCCGCGCTCAAGGCCAATGGAGAGCTGGAATGAGGGTGTTGATACGCGCCGATGCCTCGATCGCCATCGGCAGTGGTCATGTTGCGCGCTGCCTGACGCTGGCCAGGGTGTTGCGTCGGCGCGGCGTCGAGGTTCAGTTCGCCTGCCGCCAGCTGCCCGGGCATGCCTTGCAGCGACTGCGCGATGACGGCTTCATCGCCTACGCGCTGCCTGCGCGCTATGAGCGTGAACACAGCGACGCGGACATCGAGGCTTCGTTGCCCTGGCAAGAGGACATCTATGCCTTGGGCGAGCAGCTGGCCGATGAGCCGGTGTTCGACTGGCTGATCGTCGATCACTACGGCCTGGACGCGCGCTGGGAAACCGCTGCGCGCCAGCTTGCCCGTCGCCTGATGGCCATCGACGACCTGAACAACCGGCCTCACGCTGTGGACATCCTGCTGGATCAGAATTACTCGGCGCAGGCGCTGGACAACCCCTATACGCCTTGGGTCGATACCGCCTGCCAGACTTTTCTGGGGCCGAGCTTTGCGCTGCTGCGTGACGAATTCCAATGCCCGGCCATCGAGATCAAACCCCGTGTAGCGCGGGTGCTGGTCAACTTCGGCGGTTTCGATGCCGCGCGTCAGGTGTATGCGACGCTGCTGGCGCTGCAAGGCTTCGATGATCTGCAGGTCGAGATCGTCGCCGGGCTGCATAACCCCGACTGGGACGCCATGACTGCGCTGTGCGCGACCCGCCCGAGCTGGACCCTGCACGCGCTGGTGGATGACTTTTTCACCCTGATGCAGCAGGCCGACCTGTTCATTGGTGCGGGTGGTGGCACGACCTGGGAACGCGCAGCCATGGTCTTGGCGTCGCTGTGCATTACCGTGGCCCACAATCAGGAACTCAACGCGCGTTTGCTGGCAGAGGCAGGCGTGCACATTTATCTGGGGCCTCACGAACGCATCACCATGGCGGATCTGGCGCAGGCCATCGGCGCGCTGATCGACGACCAGGCAAAACGCCAAGCGCTGGCCGAGCGATCACGCACACTGGTGGATGGTCGTGGCGCCGAGCGGCTGGCCGATGCACTGACCAGGCCTGAACCTTTTTCAGTGAGTACACACCCATGACTGCTTTCAAGATCGGTTCAAGAACCATCGGCCCGGATGCCCCGCCGTTCGTCATCGCTGAAATGAGCGGCAACCACAATCAGTCGCTGGATCAGGCGCTGCGCATCGTCGAAGCCGCCGCCAAGGCCGGCGCCCATGCACTGAAGCTGCAGACCTACACCGCCGACACCATGACCCTGGACATCGCCGAGGGCGAGTTCTTCATCGCTGACCCCAACAGCCTGTGGGCCGGGTCGTCTTTGTACGCGCTGTACGAGCAGGCCCACACCCCTTGGGAGTGGCATGCGCCAATCTTCGCGCGGGCAAAGGAACTGGGTTTGCTGGCGTTTTCCACGCCGTTCGATGAGACCGCCGTGGACTTTCTCGAAAGCCTCGACGTGCCGGCCTACAAGATCGCCAGCTTCGAAAACACCGACATCCCGCTGATCCGCAAAGTGGCCGCGACCGGCAAGCCGATGATCATTTCCACGGGCATGGCAAGCATCGCCGAACTCGATGAAAGCGTGCGCGCGGCCCGCGAGGCCGGGTGCAAGGATCTGGTGCTGCTCAAATGTACGAGCACTTATCCGGCGTCGCCGGAGAACAGCCACATCCGCACCATCCCGCATCTGGCTGGGCTGTTTGGCTGTCAGGTCGGTCTGTCCGATCACACCATGGGCGTGGGCGTGTCGGTGGCCGCTGTGGCCATGGGCGCAACGGTGATCGAAAAGCATTTCACCCTGGATCGTGCCGATGGCGGGGTGGATGCCAGTTTTTCGCTGGAGCCTGCGGAAATGGCCAGTCTGGTGACCGAAACCGAACGTGCCTGGCAGGGGTTGGGGCGTGTCCAATATGGCGCGACCCAGGCGGAGCAGAAGTCGCTGCAATACCGTCGATCTCTTTATGTGGTGCGGGATATGGAAGAGGGTGAGGTGTTCAGCGCCGAGAATGTGCGGGCCATTCGTCCGGGGCTGGGGCTGGCGCCCAAGCACATCGATGCGGTGATTGGGCGGGTCGCCCGGCGGGCGCTGACGCGGGGGACGGCGTTGGGGTGGGATGATGTAGGTTCTGCCGCCAGGCAGAACCAAAACCAGCAACACCGCACCAACGGATCAGCCCCCCAACCCCCCACAAACCCATGACATCTTCATGTCAATTGCCTGTCTGCAAGCCATTGCACCCTTGCGCAGCACTCACCGGTCAGCTAAAAGCTTGTAAAACTTTTGGTGACCTGTGAGTCATTCCGGGCATCTCCACTGTATTGTGCTTGCAGGTTGAGAAGGCATCACGCTGATTTCAGAGAGTTTCTGAACGCGTCGGCGCCTTTGAGCCGCCATTTTTTCGGCCTCAAGCCCCGGATTTTCAATGCCCCGCCTCAGGGCGACGGGCGATGTTCAGCGTTTTTGATTGGGAAGCCATGATGATTGGCATTAAAAGCATAGCGAGTTACGTGCCTGCAGCCGGCGTTGACAACTACGCGCAGGGCGCAAAATTCGGGAAGGATGAAGACTTCATCCTCGGCAAGATCGGTTCTGCTTTTCTGCCACGCAAAGAAGACACCCAGGAAACTTCCGACCTGTGCGTCGGCGCGGTGAACCAACTGTTCGCCAACAACCCTCAGCTGTCGCGCGAATCCATCGACGTGCTGATCGTCGTCACCCAGAACGGTGATGAAGAGGGCCTGCCTCATACCTCCGCCATCGTTCAGCACAAGCTGGGCCTGTCGACCAACGTAGCGACCTTCGACATCTCCCTGGGCTGCTCGGGTTACGTCTACGGCATCTATGCGATCAAGGGCTTCATGGAAGCCACGGGCCTGAAGAACGGCCTGCTGGTGACCGCCGATCCGTACTCGAAGATCGTTGATCCCGAAGACCGCAACACCACCATGCTCTTCGGCGATGCCGCGACCGCCACCTGGCTGGGCGAAGACCCGGCCTGGCAACTGGGCAAGGCCAAGTTCGGCAGCGACGGCGGTGGCGCCGAGTTCCTCAAGACCATCAACGGCAACTTCTACATGAACGGTCGCCAGGTGTTCAACTTCGCGCTGGTCAAGGTGCCTGCGCACTTGAACGAGCTGTTGGGCGACTCTGGCCTGCAATCGTCCGACATCGACGCTTTCTGCATTCACCAGGGAAGCGCGGCCATCGTCGACGCGGTTGCCCGCCGCTTCGAGGAAGGTGCGCAGGCCGAGAAGTTCGTCAAGGACATGCTGGAAACCGGCAATACCGTGTCCTCAAGCGTACCGTTGCTGCTGGAAAAGCACATGTTCGATTCGACCTGGAAGCGCGTGGCCATCAGCGGCTTCGGCGTGGGCTTGTCGTGGGGCTCAGCGATCCTTTATCGTCCTTGACCCTGAGTCACCCAAAAACGGCGACACTGAATCCAGGTCGCCGTTTTTTTATTCCTCTCGTTTGCTAAGGACGCGGTCATGAGCGAGATTTTTCAGCGCAACTTCGCGGTCATCGAGCAGCGCTGGCCCCTGATCGCCCAGCGCCTGCTGGCCGAAGACACTGACGCGGTGCCTGCGCAACTGCTCGAAGGCCAAGGGTCGACACTGAGCGTGGCCGGGGTTCAGCTCACCAGCCGCCATGACCGGGTTGCCGAAGCGCACGTGCAGGCCGCCAGCCTGCCGCCCGGCAGCGCCACTGTGCATCTCTACGGCACAGGTCTGGGCGACTTGCAGCGGGTGTTGCTGGCGACCGACACGCTGCAGGCGCTTCACGTTCACATCCTCAATGGCGCACTGTTCGCACTGGTGCTGCAACTGATCGAGCAGCACGACTGGCTGACCGATCCCCGTGTGCAGCTGGACTACGCCGATGCGCGTTCCGAGATTCAACTGCCGTTTTTCGCGCTGCCCGCCGAGCGGGTGCTGGCCGACGACAGCAGCGCCAGGATTCGCGACCGGCTGGTGAGTGAGGTCCATGTGGGCTTCAACAATCAGGACTTCTCCCCGGACAACCCCGACAATATTCAGCGCCTGGAACAGGGCAGGGCATTGCTGCAAAGCGATACCGATGTGGGCGAACTGTTCGGCACCCAGGCGGGCCGCGAGGTGTTCATCATTGCCACGGGGCCCAGTCTGCAGCAGCATCTCCAGCGCCTGGCGCAGACTTATGAGCAAGGCCAGCGGCCCTTGTTCATCTGTGTGGATACCGCCTACGTGCCCCTGCGCAAGCAGGGCATCCGGCCGGATATTGTGGTCAGCATCGATCACCGCATCACCACGCGGCATCTGCCTGCCGACGACACCGCTGGCATCTCGCTGGTTTACCTGCCGCGCCAGGACGCCGCGATGCTCGCCGCCTGGCAAGGGCACCGTTACGTGGGCTACTCCAGCAGCCCGGTTTACTCGCACATCCGTCAGCAGATCCCCAGAGCCAGCCTGCATGTGGGGGGGAGCGTGATTCACCCGGCCATCGATCTGGCGGTGAAGATGGGGGCGTCGCGCGTCACACTGTTCGGCGCCGACTTCGCTTTTCCTGGCGGCAAAACCCACACCGGCTGGCAGGACGGCGATCTCGGGCCCGAGATGAACATCGCCCGGCACTGGGTGCTGGATGGGCGGGGCAACAAGGTCAAGACGCAGCTGAACTTTCGCAGTTACCTCATCGAGCTTGAGCGCTACATCGTCCAGCACCCCGAAGTGCGCTTTTTCAACACCAGCCGCGACGGCGCGCTCATCGCCGGTGCCGAG
>CAURWS010000132.1:0-8251 GCA_963528485.1 uncultured Pseudomonas sp.
TAGCCAACTGCCACCAACTTATTCACAGCCCGCTCCACAGTAAAACTGAACAAGTCAAAACCGTGACAAAACAACCATTTGCAGCGGCTAACTGTCGCGCTTTGGCAGCTCTTCAAAATTGTTTTCCACAATTGGTGCTATCAGCTGTAGCAGCACGGTTTGCCGACGGTGGCGATTTCAAGGACGCCACCGCCGGCAAGCCGGACTGCTACAGAAAAAGCGCAAGCCTCACGCTCTTGCTTTGGCTTTTGATCTTCATGCACGCAAGCCCAGACGCCGCAAACCGCGACTTGGGTGCAGGCCGAACGCAGGCGATGTGGAGTGGGCCGAGCGGCAGGGATGCCGCGAGAGCCGCCCCCCGCCATGGATGGCGGATGGCGGCGGGCCCACGGAACATCGCCGCAGCTGAGGGAAGCCGACGAAGTCGGGCCAAGCAAGGAGCAAAGACACTTGGTTACTTGGTGTCTTTTCAAGTAACTCGCCGAAGGCGAAACAGGTCTGGCGTTAGCCAGAGCCTTTAAACATCCCCCAAACAACAACGCCCCAGGTGTCTCCACCCAGGGCGCTTGTCATTGCAAACCCAGCAAAAAACTCAATGCCCGCCCAGATAAGCGTTACGCACTTCCTCGTTAGTCAGCAGCTCCTTACCCGTACCCGTCAGACGAATCTCCCCGTTCACCATCACATACGCCCGATCCGACAGTTTCAGCGCATGGTTCGCGTTCTGCTCCACCAAAAAGATCGTCATCCCCGTCTGCGCCAGCTCGCGCAAGGTCGAGAAAATCTGCTTCACGATGATCGGCGCCAGGCCCAGGCTCGGCTCGTCCAGCAGCAACAGCTTGGGGCGGCTCATCAGGGCGCGGGCGATGGCGAGCATCTGCTGCTCGCCACCGGACATGGTCATCGCCCGCTGATTACGACGCTCTTTGAGGCGCGGAAACAGCTCGAACATGCGCTGCATGTCTTCGCTTGCGTACTTATCCCCAATCGGGATGGTGCCCATCATCAGGTTCTCTTCCACCGACATGTCGGGGAACACACGGCGGCCCTCTGGCGACTGCGCAATGCCGTTGGACGCGATGTAGTGCGACGACTTTTGGGTAATGTCGGTGCCCTGATAAAGGATCTGCCCACTGGCCGCACGGGGCTGGCCGAAGATCGACATCAGCAGCGTGGATTTACCCGCGCCGTTGGAGCCGATCAGGCTGACGGTTTCGCCTTCGTCGATGTGCATCGAGACTTTTTTCAGGGCCTGAATCGGCCCGTAGTACACGTCGATCTCTTTCAGTTCGAGGATCGGCTTACTCATACCAACTCCTCTTCATCAGCACCCAGGTACGCGGCGATCACTTTCGGATCGTTGCGGATCTGCTCCGGCTTGCCCTTGGCGATCACGTTGCCGTGGTCGAGCACGACGATATCGTCGGAAATGCCCATGACCATGCCCATGTCGTGCTCGATCAGCACGATGGTCATGTCGTGATCGTCGCGCAGGTGGCGAATCATGCCGCTCAGCGCTTCGGTTTCCTGTGGGTTGAGGCCTGCGGCCGGTTCGTCCAGGCAGATCACCTGCGGACGGGTGCACATGGCGCGGGCGATTTCCAGACGGCGCTGCTGGCCGTAGGAAAGCTCACCGGCGAGGCGGTTGGCGCAGTCCACCAGGTCCACCACTTCGAGCCAGTAGAAGGCCGTGTTCATGGCGTCTTCTTCGGCCTTGCGGTAGCCCTTGGTGTTGAGGATGCCCGCGATCATGTTGCGGTTGACCCACATGTGCTGGGCCACCAGCAGATTCTCGACGACGGACATTTCCTTGAACAGGCGAATGTTCTGGAAAGTCCGCGCCAGGCCTGCGCGGTTCACCAGGTGAGTGCCGCCGAACATCTTGTAAAACAGACGGCTGCCAAAGCTTTTTGGCGACGCGAAATCGCTGGCGCGAAACTGCTCGCCCAGCAGCTGGATCACGTTGGTCTTCTTGCCCCGCGCGTTCAGCTCGATCTTGCCGCCCGTGGCCTTGTAGAAGCCGGTCAGGCAGTTGAACACGGTGGTCTTGCCCGCGCCGTTAGGGCCGATCAGGGCGAAGATCGAGTTGCGGCGCACCTCAAGGCTGACGTCGCTGAGGGCCTTGATGCCGCCGAAGTGCATCATCAGGTTCTCGACGGACAGAACGATTTCGTCGCTCATCACGCGCCCTCCACTTTTGCCAACACGCCTTTGCGTGGTTGAACGCCGGTACGGCTGATGCGGATCAGGCCGCGAGGGCGCCAGATCATCATCAGGACCATCAGAACGCCGAACAGCAAGACGCGGTATTCGGCAAAGCTACGCAGCATTTCCGGGGCGACGGTGAGCACGAACGCGGCGATCACCACCCCCACGGTTGAGCCCATGCCGCCGAGGACGACGATGGCCAGGATCAGCGCGGATTCGAAAAAGGTGAACGAGGTCGGGTTGACGAAGCCTTGATAGCTGGCGAAAAACACGCCAGCCAAGCCTGCCGTCGACGCACCGATGGTGAACGCCGAGAGCTTGACCAGCACGTGGTTCAGGCCCATGGAGCGGCAGGCGATTTCGTCTTCACGCAGGGCTTCCCAGGCGCGGCCGACCGGCATACGGGTCAGGCGATGCTTGATGTACAGCACAGCCAGCACGACGAGGAACAGCACGGCGTAGATGAAGATGAATTTCAGGTCCGGGTTGTATTCAAAACCGAAGTACTCGTGAATCGGAATCCCGCCGTCTTTGGCGCGACGCCCGAATTCCAGGCCGAAGAACGTCGGCGAAGGCACCGGCACACCGTTCGGACCGCCGGTGAACGACAGCCAGTTGTTGAGCACCAGACGAATGATTTCACCGAAGCCCAAGGTCACGATCGCCAGGTAGTCGCCGTGCATGCGCAGCACCGGAAAGCCCAGGATGCAACCGGCGAACGCCGCCGCAATGGCCGCCAGTGGCAACGCCGACCAGAAGCCGAGCCCCAGATATTGATAGCCCAGCGCCAGGCCGTAGGCGCCGATGGCGTAGAACGCCACGTAACCCAGGTCGAGCAGGCCGGCCAGGCCCACCACGATGTTCAGGCCCAGGCCCAGCAACACGTAGATCAGGCCGAGGATGACCACGGTCAGCACGTATTTGTCGGCAAACACCGGGAAGATCACCGCGATCAGGATCATCAGCGGAATGATGAAGCGCAGCCGCGTCTTGTAGCCTGGCGGCAGCACGTGCACGCCGGAGCCCGAGCTTTCAAAGCTTTGCGCGATGGCCAGACCTTTTGGCGTTTGCAGGAACAGGCTCATGAAGAAGCGACCGACCATCACCACGCCCACCAGCGCGGCAACGCGACCCGGTTGCATGTTGAAGCCGTAGCCGTCCAGCACGATGCCGACGATGGGCCCGAAAACGATCAGCGCCAGCAAGCCGGCAACCACCGCGTCGATCAGGCTTTGTTTGATATCGATGGGTTTGACAGGAGCAGACATGGTTACACCTTCGCCACGAGTGGGCGACCCAGCAGGCCTTGAGGACGGAAGATCAGGATCAATACCAGCAGGCCGAAACTGAACACGTCTTTATAGTCGGAGTTGATCAGACCGGAGAATTGCGACTCGGCAACCCCCAGGATCAATCCACCGAGCATGGCGCCCGGCAGCGAACCGATACCGCCCAGTACCGCTGCGGTGAAGGCCTTGATGCCAATGACGAACCCGGCGAAGAAGTCGAAGGTGCCGTAGTTCAGCGTGATCAGCACACCCGCCAGGGCCGCCATGGCGGCGCCGATGACGAACACGTAGGAGATGATCCGGTCGGTGTCGATGCCCAGGATGGAGGCCATCTTGCGATCCTGTTGGGTCGCGCGGCACATCCGGCCCAGCTTGGTGTACTTGATGATGTAGGTCAGCACAGCCATGCCGATGAAGGCCGCCACCAGGATGAAGATCTTGGTGTAGGTGATCTGTACGAACCCTGAGCCGACGTCGAAGCGCATGGCGCCTTCGAGCAGGGTCGGAACGCCTTGCTGGCGTGGGCCTTGGGCGATCTGCGCGTAGTTCTGCAGGATCAGGGAAATACCGATGGCACTGATCAGCGGTGCCAGACGTGTCGAGTTACGTAGTGGCTTGTAGGCCACGCGCTCGATGACGAAACCGTACACCCCGGTCACCACGATGGTGAAGATCAGCGTGCCGAGAATCAGGAATGGGAACGACTCGATGCCGAAGAAGGAGAGGACGGCCAGGCCGATAGCGGCGAGGTAGGCCGAGATCATGTAAACGTCGCCGTGGGCGAAGTTGATCATGCCGATGATGCCGTAGACCATCGTGTAACCGATGGCGATCAGGCCGTAGACCGAACCGAGGGTCAGGCCGTTGACCATTTGCTGCAGGAAAATACCATCCATCACGCACGCTCACGAACTTGAAAGGCCAACCTGGCGCGCACCGGGTACCTCCTCGTGAGAGGTAGCGGGACGTGCACGATGGCAACAGAAGAAATCCGGCGCTGCGCAAGGCCGCGCCGATTACCGGGTCAGGCCGCTTCGAGGTTCCAAGCCCGCGAAACGGCCGACTCGACTAGGCGCTCAACTCACTTCTGCTTTTCGAGCTGGTGATATTTGCCGTCCTTGTCCCACTGGTAAACCACGTAGTCAGACACCTTCAGGTCGCCTTTGGCGTCCCAGGCTTTCTCGCCCATCACGGTTTTCACAGGGTGGGCTTTGAGGAACTTGGCAGCGTCTTCGCCCTTGTTCGACTTGGCGCCGTCGAAGCCGGCGGCCAGGGCCTGAACCGAAGCGTAGGCGTACAGGGTGTAGCCTTCAGGCTCGTAACCGGCCTTGCGGAACTGATCCACAACGGCCTTGCTGTCTGGCAGCAGGCGCGGGTCGGCGCCGAAGGTCATGTACACGCCGTCGACGTACTGAGCGCCGCCTGCGGTGGTGACCAGCTCGTCGGTAACAACGCCGTCATCGGACATGAACTTGACGTCTTTGAGACCCTGTTCACGCAGCTGACGAACCAGTGGACCGGCTTCCGGGTGCAGGCCGCCGAAGTAGACCACGTCGGCACCGGTGGAGCGGATCTTGGTGACCAGGGCGCTGAAGTCTTTCTCACCGCGGGTCAGGCCTTCTTCCAGCACAGGCTTCACGCCTCGGGCGGTCAGCTGTTTGGCGGTGGCGTCTGCCAAGCCTTTGCCGTAGGTGTCCTTGTCGTTGATGACAGCGACTTTCTTGCCTTTGAGCACGTCGACGATGTAGTCGCCCGCGACCACGCCTTGCTGGTCGTCACGGCCGCACATACGGAACATGGCGCCCAGGCCGCGTTCGGTAACGGTCGGGTTGGTGGAACCTGGGGTGATCGCGATGATGCCGGCTTCGTCATAGACTTCCGAAGCGGGAATGGTCGAGGAGGAGCAGAAGTGACCAACGACACCGGCGACTTTCTCCTGGGACATCTTGTTGGCGACCGCTACGGCCTGCTTCGGCTCGCACGCGTCATCACCCTGGACCAGAACGATCTTTTCTTTCTTTCCTGGGGACGTTTCAACACCGCCTGCAGCGTTGATGGCATCCGCCGCCGCCTGAGCGCCCTTCATGTACTGCAAACCGAACGAGGCGTTAGCGCCGGTCATCGGGCCTGCAACGCCGATCTTGATGTCAGCCTGCGCAAAAGTAGCCGCACCCATTGCAGTAGCGACTGCGAGTGCCAGAAAGCCTTTCCTGTAAAACGTCTGCGACATGAGTTGGTGCTCCTAGGTTTTTTAATTAGCACTGCGACCACAGAGATGCTCTGAGCAAGGGGCGTGCCATCGGTTTTTTATTCTGAAAAAAGTCGTCGTTTTGTTGTTATTCGACTGATTCGGCCCCTTTTTCACTGGGCGTGCAACCGTCTAAACCGCGCAAGGTGCAACCCTGCGACTTATAAAGAGCAACCCTCCCGAATAAATTGCGCAACCCCGCCAACCTGACCTGTACAACCCTGTTGTAACAACCTGCGTCACCGAACTGCACACCGTCGGTGCGGGGCCGCTACGGGACGCACCATTTCAGGTTAGTGGATGCGCGACAAAGCGTGGATTCATGACCGATATTTCGCCTCAGATCACAACTCTGAGGCATTGCCCGGCATGGTATAGCGAAAAGCCAGCTTCATATAAAGAGCTGCGCAAACCAATGGCCGAGAGCGGCTGCATCGGCGTGAACGGAATCGGCAGCACGCTGGCGTTACCGCTGCACAGGTAATCGGCAAACGCCTTGCCCACCACCGTGCCGGTCGTGTTGCCGCGCCCGTTGTAGCCAGTCACCGCGACCAGTCCTGGTGCAGGCTCGAACATGCGCAGCAGATGATCGGGCGTAAAGGCGATGCAACCGGTCCAGGTGCACTCCCACTCGACCTTCTTCAGGTACGGGAAATAGTGCTGCTGCACGCGATCGGCCCAGGCCTTGAGGAACCAGGCCGGCTTCTGATTGCCATTGCCCAGACTGCCCAGCAACAGGCGCCCGTCGGCGTCGCGACGGATGCTGCTCAGCACCTGACGGGTGTCCCACGAACCCTGGCCGCCAGGCAGGATCTGCTGCGCGGCCTCCTCGGTGAGCGGCGCGGAAGCGACCTGATAGTAATAACCGGGGAAGAAACTGCGGCGTAGCTCGGTCCATTCGCCTTCGGTGTAGGCGTTGGAAGCGATGACCACCTGACCGGCGATGACCGCGCCGTTTTCAGTGATCACGCACCAGCGCTGGCCCTGACGTTCAAGGCGTTTGACGGGGCAATGATCGAAACGCTGCCCCCCCAGCGACGTGACCGCAGCAGCGAGGCCACTGGTGTACGCCATGGGGTTGATGGTGCCTGCACGATGGTCGAGCAACGCAGAGGTGATTTCTTTGGTGCCGGTGGCGTCCTGACAGGCCTTGCCAGTCAGCAGTTCGATGGGGGCGCCACGGCGTTTCCATTGTTCTTCGCGGCTGCGCAGGTCCAGCTCGCCCTTGGCGTTATGCGCCATGTGCAGCGTGCCTTTGCGCGTGGCCTGGCAGTCGATGCCGTATTTCTCGATCAGGCTGAAGACCAGCGAAGGCGCGTTGCCGAGCATGGTGTTGAGCTGGCTGCCGACTTTCTCGCCGAAACCGGCTTCAATCTCGTCGGGTGGAATCCACAGCCCGGCGTTGACCAATCCTACGTTACGCCCGGAACCGCCCTGCCCCGTGCGATGGGCTTCAACGATGGCGACCTTCTTGCCCTGTTCGAGCAAATGAATCGCCGCCGACAACCCGGTAATGCCTGCGCCGATCACGCACACATCGACCGTCACTTCACCCTTCAACGCCGGCGCCTCAGGCCTCTGCGGCGTCAGCGTTTCCCACAGACATTCTTCGCGTAGCGGCATCGCAAAACCTCGGAAAGAGACGTAGCCAACCCAATTGCTACACCGCATACCCGTAGGAGCGCGCTCCTACAATGGAACGGCGCTTACCTTACGGCATCAATCAAACGTAATCCCCTGCGCCAGCGGCAGCTCGCGGGAGTAGTTCACGGTTGCGGTCTGGCGACGCATGTAGCCTTTCCACGAATCCGAACCGGACTCACGGCCGCCACCGGTTTCTTTCTCGCCGCCGAACGCGCCGCCGATCTCTGCACCACTCGGGCCAATGTTGACGTTGGCGATGCCGCAGTCGCTGCCCAGGGACGAGATGAACTGCTCGGCTTCACGCACGTCGGTGGTGAAGATGCACGACGACAGGCCTTGTGGCACATCGTTGTTCAGGCGCACGGCCTCGCTGAATTCGTCGTAACCGACCACGTACAGAATCGGCGCGAAAGTCTCGCTGCGCACCACGTCGCTCTGCTCCGGCATCTCGACGATGGCAGGTGAGACGTAGAATGCATTAGGGAATTTGTCGGCCAGTTGGCGCTTGCCGCCGAACACCTTGCCGCCTTCGCTCAGGGCCTGCTCCAGCGCTTGCTGCATGTTTTCGAAGCTTTGCTTGTCGATCAGCGGGCCAACCAGGTTGCCTTCCAGCGGATGGCCGATGCGCACTTTGGCGTAGGCCGCTTTCAGGCGCTCGACGAATTCGGCCTTGACCGAATTGTGCGCGATCAGGCGACGCAGGGTGGTGCAACGCTGGCCGGCAGTGCCGACGGCGCTAAACAGCACGGCGCGAACGGCCAGGTCGAGGTCAGCGCTCGGGGTCAGGATCATGGCGTTGTTGCCGCCCAGTTCCAGGATGCTGCGAGCGAAACGGGCAGCGATCTTCGGCGCCACTTCGCGA
>CAURWS010000133.1:0-8239 GCA_963528485.1 uncultured Pseudomonas sp.
GCTGAATACCGCATCGTCGACACTCAACAAGAAGGCAAGTGAGCATGAGCAAATTCTGGAGTCCTTTTGTCCGTGACCTCGTGCCCTACGTGCCGGGTGAGCAGCCGAAAATCACCAAGCTGGTGAAACTGAACACCAACGAAAACCCTTACGGTCCTTCGCCAAAAGCCCTGGAGGCGATGCGCGCCGAGGTCAATGACAGCCTGCGCCTGTACCCGGATCCGAACAGCGACCTGCTCAAGCAAGCCGACGCGCGTTACTACGGCGTCGACGCCAATCGCGTGTTCCTTGGCAACGGTTCCGACGAAGTGCTGGCCCATGCCTACCACGCCTTCTTCCTGCAGGAAAAACCGCTGCTGTTCCCGGACATCAGCTACAGCTTCTACCCGGTGTACTGCGGCCTGTATGGCGTCGAGTACGAGGCGGTGCCGCTGGACCAGCAGTTCCAGATCCGCGTTGAAGACTATAAGCGTCCGAACGGCGGGATCATCTTCCCGAACCCCAATGCGCCGACCGGCTGCCTGATGGCGCTGGACGCGGTCGAGCAAATTCTCAAGGCCAACCCGGATTCGGTGGTGATCGTCGACGAGGCATACATCGACTTCGGCGGTGAGACGGCGATCACCCTGGTGGATCGCTATCCGAACCTGCTGGTCACTCAGACCCTTTCCAAGTCCCGTTCGTTGGCAGGCTTGCGCGTCGGTCTGGCCGTGGGTCATCCGGACCTGATCGAAGCGCTGGAGCGGGTCAAGAACAGCTTCAACTCCTACCCGCTGGATCGCATGGCCATCGTCGGTGCAGCGGCAGCGTTCGATGATCGCGAGTACTTCGAGAAGACCTGCCAGTTGGTGATCGACAGCCGCGAGAAACTGGTTGAGCAGTTGCGGGGCAAAGGCTTCGAAGTGCTGCCATCGGCGGCGAACTTCATCTTCGCCCGCCACCCCAAGCACGACGCCGCGGGGCTGGCTGCCAAGGTCCGTGAGCAGGGCGTGATCGTGCGTCACTTCAAGCAGGAGCGCATCGCGCAATTTTTGCGCATCACCATCGGCACCCCTGAGCAGAATCAGGCGCTGGTGGATGCGTTGGGCGATCTGTAAGCACGGGTTGCCTGCATAAAAAAACCGCCTTATCGGCGGTTTTTTTATGGCTGTCGATCAGTCTTCAGCCGCAGGCGCCGGGGTCTGTGGCGGGCGCAGGCCCACTTCGGCCATCAGCTTCAACTCCTTGCCGTTGCGCATCACCTGGATCGCGATCTTCTCGGAAGGCTTGGTTCGTGCCACCTGGTTCATCGACTTGCGCCCGTCACCGGCCGGTTCGCCATTGATGCTCAGGATCACGTCACCTAACTGCAGGCCGGCCTTCTGCGCCGGGCCGTCGCGGAAGATTCCGGCGACCACGATGCCTGGGCGGTCTTTCAGGCCGAAGGATTCCGCCAGTTCCTGAGTCAGCGGCTGCACCTCGATGCCCAGCCAGCCGCGAATCACCTGGCCGTGCTCGATGATGGACTTCATCACTTCCAGTGCCAGCTTGGTCGGAATGGCAAAACCGATGCCTTGAGAGCCGCCCGACTTGGAGAAGATCGCTGTGTTGATGCCGGTCAGGTTGCCATTGGCGTCCACCAGCGCGCCGCCTGAGTTGCCGGGGTTGATGGCCGCGTCGGTCTGGATGAAGTCCTCGTAGGTGTTGAGGCCCAGCTGGTTGCGGCCCGTGGCACTGATGATGCCCATGGTTACGGTCTGGCCAACGCCGAACGGGTTGCCGATCGCGAGGGCAACATCGCCGATGCGGATGTTGTCGGAGCTGCCGAGGGTAATGGAGGGCAGGTTCTTCAGATCGATCTTGAGGACCGCCAGGTCGGTTTCCGGATCGCTGCCGATCACCCGGGCGATGGTTTCGCGACCGTCCTTCAAGGCCACGACGATCTGGTCGGCGCCTGAGGTAACGTGGTTGTTGGTCAGCAGATAGCCTTCAGGGCTCATGATCACCGCCGAGCCGAGGCTCGACTCCATTCGCCGCTGTTTAGGCAGGTTATCGCCGAAGAAGCGCCGGAACTGCGGGTCTTCGAACAGCGGATGATTGGGTTTGTTGTTGACCATCTTGGTCGTGTACAGGTTGGCCACCGCAGGCGCGGCGCTGCTCACGGCATCGGCGTAGGACACCGGGCCTTGCTGGATGAAGGCTGTCTGTGGCGCCTGTTGCAGGTTGACGTCCTGGCTCGGCAGGCCGACCCACTGCGGATAGCGCTGAATAATCAATAAAGCGATAAGCACACCAGCAAGCAATGGCCAGCCGAGAAAACGCAGCGCTTTGAACATTGAACAAGGTCCTGAAGGAAAAAACGCAGCTTACCTGCGCCATAATGGCGGGCATTATACGAGGACCGGCCCGGTCTGAAATGCCTATTTAGGAGACTTTTATGGCTGTTTCTCTGAACACCCTCGTTGAGGAAGCGGACCGCTATCTGGGCAGCGCACGGGTTCAGGATTATTGCCCCAACGGCCTGCAGGTCGAGGGATGTGCGCAGGTCACCCGAATCGTTTCCGGCGTCACCGCAAGCCAGGCCTTGCTCGATGCGGCGGTGGAGGCCGATGCCGACCTGATCCTGGTCCATCACGGGTACTTCTGGAAAGGCGAAGACGCGCGTATCACTGGCATGAAGCAGCGTCGTCTGAAGACCTTGCTCAAGCACGACATCAGCCTGCTGGCCTATCACTTGCCGCTGGATTTGCACCCTGAGGTAGGCAATAACGTGCAGTTGGCGCAGCAGCTCGACATCACCGTAGAAGGCCCGCTCGATCCAGACAACCCTCGCATCGTCGGGCTGGTCGGCTCGTTGTCCGAGCCCATGACGCCTCGGGATTTCGCTCACAGGGTGCAAAGCGCGCTGGGCCGCGAGCCGCTGCTGATAGAAGGCAGCGGGATGATTCGTCGCGTGGGCTGGTGCACAGGAGGCGGGCAGGGCTATATCGATCAGGCAGTGCTGGCGGGTGTCGATCTGTACCTGAGCGGCGAGGCCTCGGAGCAGACCTTCCACAGCGCCCGCGAGAACGACATCAGTTTCATCGCGGCTGGCCATCACGCCACCGAGCGCTATGGCGTGCAGGCGCTGGGCGATTACCTGGCGCGTCGCTTCGCCCTTGAGCATCTGTTCATCGATTGCCCCAATCCGATTTGATAAGCCGTCCAAATACCGAGCTATATGGTTATACCGTTTCGATCTATAGGGGTCGCTGATTAGAATCAGGCCCCATGATAAAGTGCCTCGCTCGACAGAGCCCGCAGGCTCTCCATAAAAGTACGTTATCCCGTGAGTAACCATGGTCGACAAACTGACGCATCTGAAACAGCTGGAGGCGGAAAGCATCCACATCATCCGCGAGGTCGCCGCCGAGTTCGATAACCCGGTGATGCTGTACTCGATCGGCAAGGACTCCGCCGTGATGCTGCACCTGGCGCGCAAGGCCTTCTTTCCGGGCAAGCTGCCGTTCCCGGTGATGCACGTGGACACGCGCTGGAAGTTTCAGGAGATGTACAGCTTCCGCGACAAGATGGTCGAGGAGATGGGCCTTGAGCTGATCACCCACATCAACCCGGAAGGCGTGGCGCAGGACATCAACCCGTTCACCCACGGCAGCTCCAAGCACACCGACATCATGAAAACCCAAGGCCTGAAACAGGCCCTGGACAAGCACGGCTTCGACGCCGCCTTCGGTGGCGCGCGCCGCGACGAAGAGAAGTCCCGCGCCAAGGAGCGCGTGTATTCCTTCCGCGACAGCAAGCACCGCTGGGACCCGAAAAACCAGCGCCCGGAGCTGTGGAACGTCTACAACAGCAACGTCAACAAGGGCGAATCGATTCGCGTGTTCCCGCTCTCCAATTGGACCGAGCTGGACATCTGGCAGTACATCTATCTGGAAGGCATCCCGATCGTCCCGCTGTACTTCGCCGCCGAGCGTGAAGTCATCGAGAAGAACGGCACCCTGATCATGATCGACGACGATCGCATCCTCGAGCACCTCACCGACGAGGAAAAGGCGCGCATCGTCAAGAAGAAGGTGCGTTTTCGCACCCTTGGCTGCTACCCGTTGACGGGCGCTGTCGAGTCCGAGGCCGAAACCCTGACGGACATCATTCAGGAAATGATCCTGACGCGAACTTCCGAGCGCCAAGGCCGAGTCATCGACCACGATGGTGCGGGCTCGATGGAAGATAAAAAACGTCAAGGTTATTTCTAAGGGGTTGTCATGTCGCATCAATCTGATTTGATCAGCGAGGACATCCTCGCCTACCTGGGCCAGCACGAACGTAAAGAGATGCTGCGCTTTCTGACCTGCGGCAACGTCGACGACGGCAAGAGCACGCTGATCGGTCGCCTGCTGCACGATTCCAAGATGATTTACGAAGATCACCTGGAAGCCATCACCCGTGACTCCAAGAAATCCGGCACCACGGGCGATGAAGTCGACCTGGCGCTGCTGGTGGACGGTCTGCAAGCCGAGCGCGAGCAGGGCATCACCATTGACGTGGCCTACCGTTATTTCTCGACGGCCAAGCGCAAATTCATCATCGCCGACACCCCCGGCCATGAGCAGTACACCCGCAACATGGCCACCGGTGCGTCCACCTGTGACCTGGCGATCATCCTGGTCGACGCACGCTACGGCGTGCAGACCCAGACTCGCCGCCACAGCTATATCGCGTCGCTGCTGGGCATCAAGCACATCGTGGTCGCCATCAACAAGATGGACCTCAATGGCTTCGACGAGACTATTTTCGAGCAGATCAAGGCCGATTACCTGACCTTCGCCGATCGTATTTCCCTGAAGCCGACCACCATGGAATTCGTTCCAATGTCGGCGCTCAAGGGCGACAACGTGGTGAACAAGAGCGAGCGCTCGCCGTGGTACATCGGCAAGTCGCTGATGGAAATCCTCGAAACCGTCGAGATCGCCGGCGACCGTAACCTCGACGATTTGCGCTTCCCGGTGCAGTACGTCAACCGCCCGAACCTGAACTTCCGTGGCTTCGCCGGTACGCTGGCCAGCGGCATCGTGCGCAAGGGCGACGAAATCGTCGTGTTGCCGTCGGGCAAGGGCAGCCGCGTGAAATCCATCGTCACCTTTGAAGGCGAGCTGGAGCACGCAGGCCCGGGGCAGGCTGTGACCCTGACCATGGAAGACGAAATCGACATCTCCCGTGGCGACCTGTTGGTGCACGCCGACAACCTCCCGCAAGTGTCCGATGCCTTCGACGCCATGCTGGTGTGGATGGCTGAAGAACCGATGCTGCCGGGCAAAAAGTACGACATCAAACGCGCCACGTCCTACGTGCCGGGTTCGATCGCCAGCATTACCCACCGGGTCGATGTGAACACGCTGGAAGAAGGCCCTGCCAGCGCGTTGCAACTGAACGAAATCGGCCGCGTGAAGATCAGTCTCGACGCGCCGATCGCCCTGGACGGTTACGACAGCAACCGCACCACCGGCGCGTTCATCGTCATCGACCGTTTGACCAACGGCACCGTTGCGGCGGGCATGATCATCGCCAAGCCGGTTGTGGCGGGTCACGAAACCCACCACGGCGCGCTGGCCCACGTTTCGGTCGAGGAGCGCGCCCAGCGCTTCGGCCAGAAGCCTGCCACCGTGCTGTTCAGCGGCCTGTCGGGCGCAGGCAAGAGTACATTGGCCTATGCCGTCGAGCGCAAGCTGTTCGACATGGGCCGCGCGGTGTTCGTCCTTGATGGCCAGAACCTGCGTCACGACCTCAATAAAGGTCTGCCGCAGGATCGCGCCGGTCGCACCGAGAACTGGCGTCGTGCCGCTCACGTGGCGCGTCAGTTCAACGAAGCGGGCCTGCTGACCCTGGCGGCGTTCGTCGCGCCGGATGCCGCGGGTCGCTCCAACGCCAAGGCGCTGATCGGTGACGATCGCCTGATCACGGTTTACGTTCAGGCATCGCCTCAAGTGTGCAGCGAACGTGATCCACAAGGCCTGTACGCCGCTGGCAAGGACAACATCCCGGGTGAGTCCTTCCCGTACGACGTGCCGCTGGATGCGGATCTGGTGATCGACACCCAATCGCTGAACGTCGAAGAAAGCGTCAAGCAAGTGCTGGATCTGTTGCGAGCTCGCGGCGCGATCTAAGCGTTGTTTGATTCAAAAGAAACCCGCCAGTGATGGCGGGTTTTTTGTGCCATCTCACCGGCCAGAATCAAAAGCTCCCGGAGTGCGGCGAGCGCCCCTCGCACCGTCGATCAAAGGTGTGCTTTTCGCACAGCTGTTCCCACCGCGACTCGTACTCCTTCTGCTCCGTGATGTAGCAATCCCTGACGCAGTCCTGTGAAACGCAAGCGCTCAGCGCAACGCAAGCTGCCATTGTCTTGATGAAGTGCATGGCCCCTCCGGAAACCGTTCAAGCACTCGTCATTGTCCGGGTTGCCGGTCAGTAACCTATCTTTGCGGTGCCCTCACGGCCCTCGCATCGTGGATCAACGGAGCCAGTCGAACATTTGTAATCAAGGTCCGGGTCCCATTTTCTAAGCTCGACGAGGTAGCAGTCGGAAACGCAGTCTGCGGATACGCAGCTCGCTAAAAGTAAACAACTGAACAGGGGCATTAATTTTTTCATTGGACCTCCACGAGTTCTGGCAAGTCTATGAACGCGCCTCACGCTGAGATAGGCGGCGAAGTCCGATAAGTGTGTGGGAAATATCTGGTCAGGATTTGGGTATCGCAGGCAGTTGATGCTTGAGCCGAGCGCCCACAAAAAAGCCCGCCCCTGATCACCTCAGGGGCGGGCTTTTTCGATGGGTATCGTCTTATTTCTTCAAGCCGTAATGCTCATCCAGCATGCCGGGGGTGTTTGGCATCTTCGGGGCGTAGTCCCGTGGTGGCTCGGCGGCGGTGCGCGGTGGCGTCAGGCGGTCGCGTGGCGGTTGCAGTGCATCGGGGTGCAGGGCGGCGAGCAGGCGCTGGCGGGTCAGGTCGTCCAGAGCCAGACGGTTGGCGCCCTCGGCGAGGTGTTCCTGTACGTCCTGGTAGCTCTGGGACAGCTTCTGCACCAGATTAGCCGTGCTGTTGAAGTGGGTGACCACCTCGTTCTGATAGGTGTCGAAACGCTCCTGAACGTCATCCAGCTGGCGCTGAGTGCTGTTAGGCGCGGCATTGGGCAGCGCACGCGCCACGAAGAAACCGATGGCAACACCGGCCACCAGGGCAATAGTCGGCAGCAACCAAACTAAGAGCGAGTAATCCACGAGTCCTTCCTCTATAAACGGCTTTGCTTTACGTTAACGGCTCGAACCTGCGCTGTATAGCGGCGACGCGTCGCCAACATGCCAGCCACAGACAATCAGCTAGACGAGTCGACCCAATTGAAGGTCACGGAGTTCATTCTTGCTCATGCGTGAAACCCCTGTATTCATCGACGGCCCCGTGGGCCAACTCGAAGCCCTGTACCTTGACCTGGAAGGGGCCAAGGGCGTGGCGCTGATCTGCCATCCTAACCCGGTTCAGGGCGGCACGATGCTCAATAAAGTCATCTCGACCCTGCAACGCACCGCGCGGGACGCAGGATACATCACGCTGCGTTTCAATTATCGCGGCGTCGGCGAAAGTGCCGGTGCTTCGGACATGGGCCAGGGCGAAGTCGATGACGCCCAAGCCGCTGCCACCTGGCTGCGGGAAAAACACCCCGACCTGCCGATGACGCTGTTTGGTTTTTCCTTCGGTGGTTTTGTCGCGGCCACCCTGGGCGGGCGGCTGGAAGCCCGTGGCGAAACGCTGAACCATCTGTTCATGGTCGCGCCTGCGGTCATGCGCATTGCCGACCCGAGCGCGCTGGCGCAAAAGGGGCCGCTGACCCTGATCCAGCCGGAAACCGACGAAGTGGTCGACCCACAACGGGTATATGCCTGGTCTGACGCACTCTCGCGCCCCCATGAGCTGCTGACAGTGGCAGAATGCGGACACTTTTTCCACGGCAAGCTGACCGATCTCAAGGATCTGATCCTGCCGCGCCTTTGAATCGATTGCCGCACCCAGAATAAGCGACCTGCCATGACCACTCGTATCCTGACCGGTATCACCACCACCGGTACGCCCCATTTGGGCAACTACGCCGGTGCCATTCGCCCGGCTATCGTTGCCAGCCGCCAGAGCGATGCCGATTCGTTCTACTTCCTGGCCGATTACCACGCCCTGATCAAATGCGATGACCCGCTGCGCATTCAGCGCTCGCG
>CAURWS010000134.1:0-8227 GCA_963528485.1 uncultured Pseudomonas sp.
GTACTGCATCGCCTGAAAAAACTCGGCGTGCAACTGGCCATCGACGACTTCGGCACCGGCTACTCCTCACTCAGCTACCTCAAACGCCTGCCGCTGGACATCCTCAAGATCGACCAGTCGTTCGTACGCGGCCTGCCGGACGATCCCCACGACGCCGCCATCGTGCGCGCCATCATCGCCCTGGGCCGCAGCATGCAACTGACCGTGATCGCCGAAGGCGTAGAGAACCTCGAACAGCAGCAATTTCTCGCCGACGAAGGCTGCGAACAGATCCAGGGCTACATCGTCAGCCTGCCGCTTCGCCCCGAGGAATTCTGCGCGACGTTTCTTCGTATGACCGTTTCAGACTTTTCGGATAGCACAGCGCGGAAACCGTCGTTATAATCCGCCGCCTGACTGAGGGCCTATAGCTCAGTTGGTTAGAGCAGAGGACTCATAATCCTTTGGTCCACGGTTCAAGTCCGTGTGGGCCCACCATACTCAAAGCCGCGCATTGCGCGGCTTTGTCGTTTTCGCGCAGGACAAGGTATCGGTGGACTTCGATGCGATGACGTCCACAAAGTGTCCACGTTGGTGGTCACTCGCGCCACCCAGAATCATTCCAGCCGTTTGACCCCTGTTTCATGAGGTGTAATTACCTCTCGCCTTTGCCAAACTGCCGGATACATTTGCCGTCTCAGCGGTCTGTTAGCTCATGAATATGCCTCCCCTGCCCCTGTTTGCTCGTCGTTTGCTCCGTCCCCTTCTGGACCCTTACCGCCGTTATCGCCACGCCCGCTACATCCACGCGGGTCGTATCGTGGTCGGGCTGCTGGTATCGATTCTGCTCACCACCGGCATTCACCTGCCCCATGGCGAGTGGGCGTCGGTGACGATGTTGATCGTGATCGGCGGTTTGCAGCATCACGGTAACATCGGCAAAAAGTCGGTGGAGCGCGCTTACGGGACGTTGATTGGCGCGGCGTTGGGGCTGGCGGTGGTGGCGCAGGAGAGCTACCTGGGCATGCCGCTGCTGACGTACGTGATCATGTCGCTGATCTGCGGGTTCTTCGCTTATCACGCCATCGGCAAAGGCGGTTACACGGCGCTGTTGTCGGCGATCACGCTGTTTATTGTCGCAGGGCATGGCGATAACCCGATCACCGACGGGCTGTGGCGGACGGTGGATATCCTGATCGGCATCGTGCTGGCGCTGGCCTTCTCCTTCGCTTTGCCGCTGTACGCGGTGTACTCGTGGCGCTACAACCTGGCCAGTGGTTTGCGCGATTGCGCGAAGGTGTACGAGCGCATCAGCAGCGGGCAGTCGATTACGGCCGACGAGCATTTGAAGCTGACGGCGCGCCTCAACGCGACGATGCTGCAGCTGCGTTCGCTGATGCCGTCGGTGTCCAAGGAAGTGAAGATTTCGCTGGTTGAGCTGGATGCGATTCAGGGGCATTTCCGCATGTGTCTGAGCACGCTGGAAATCCTCTCGAACTTGCGTCCGGCAGACTTGGGCAATGTAGGAATGAACGCCGAACAGCGTCGGATTCGGCGCATGCTGATCGGCATGGCGCGCGCCCTGCAAAGTGGCGCGACAGAGCGTCTGGCTCGCCCGACGGAATCCCTGGCGGTCGGCCCGGAAACGCCTGCGGTTTCAGCGGAAGTATTGGGGTATCAATTGATGACACGGCAGCTGGCGCTGAACATCGAGGGGCTGCAACAGCGGCTGGCGAAAACTGCGAAGAAGTGGAAGATCTGAGCCTCCTCGCAGTCCCGTCAATGTGCCGGTGAATCAGTAACGCGACGGCACCACCATGTCCCGCGGTACTGGGGCACGCAGGTAGTTGGCGTTGTATTCGCGCTCGGGCAGCACCACTTGCGGGGACTCAACGTCACCGCGCGGGATCTGCTCCAACAGGTGATGGATGCAGTTCAGTCGCGCACGTTTCTTGTCGTCAGCCTCGACGATCCACCACGGTGCGACGTCGGTGTGGGAGCGCGTCAGCATTTCTTCCTTGGCGCGTGTGTAATCTTCCCAGCGACGGCGGGATTCCAGATCCATTGGCGACAGCTTCCACTGCTTCAGCGGGTCGTGGATGCGCATCAGAAAGCGGCGATACTGCTCATCGTCGGTGATCGAGAACCAGTATTTGATGAGAATGATGCCCGAGCGCACCAGCATCTTTTCGAACTCGGGAACGGTGCGGAAAAACTCTTCGTATTCGTCGTTGTTGCAAAAGCCCATGACCCGCTCGACGCCCGCGCGGTTGTACCAGCTGCGGTCAAACAGCACCATTTCGCCCGCTGCCGGCAGGTGCGAAACGTAGCGCTGGAAGTACCACTGCGTGCGCTCGCGTTCACTTGGCGCGGTCAGGGCAGCCACTCGGCAGACCCGTGGATTGAGGCGCTGGGTGATGCGCTTGATCGCGCCGCCCTTGCCCGCCGCGTCACGGCCTTCGAACAGCACCACCACTTTCAGTTTCTGGCTGACAACCCAATCCTGCAGCTTGACCAACTCCCCCTGCAGACGCAGCAACTCGCGAAAATACACCCGTCGATCGATGCCCTTCGGCACTTCCTCGCCCAAGTCAGACAGCAGGCCATCCAGGCGCGCGTCGTCGTATTCCATCTCCAGCTCTTCGTCGAAGCTGTCGAGGATATCGGCTTGGATGTAGCGGGCGGTTTCGGATAAATCCAGAGTCATGACAGGGCTCCCGGGCATGGATTCAGAGGTCAGGGACCGAATTTAGACACGCCAGGGGTGACAGCTGAATGACAGAGGGGTGACAGCGGGGAAAAGTCCTACAGAGAAAACTACAAACCAGATACCTCGACGCCGACGATTCTGACTGGCAGGCTGCGTCGACAGCAGAATCGAATCATTGGAGCCCCACATGTCCCACGCGTACAGCCCGCAGGAATGGCAACTCAGGCAGCAATTGGCGGCCTGTTATCGCCTGATCGCTCACTACAAGATGACCGACCTGATTTTCACCCACCTTTCCCTGCGCATCCCCGGGCCCGAGCATCACTTTCTGATCAATCCGTACGGGCTGATGTTCGAGGAAATCACGGCCTCGAATCTGGTAAAGATCGACCTCAACGGCAACAAGGTCGAGGCCTCTCATTACCCGGTCAACCCCGCGGGATTCGTGATTCACAGCGCGATTCACAGTGCACGGGAAGACGCGCAGTGCGTGCTCCACACCCACACCAAGGCCGGTTGCGCAGTGGCCGCGCAGGAAGGCGGGTTGCTGCCGGTGAACCAGATCTCGATGGAGTTCTACGGTCGCGTGGGCTACCACGACTATGAAGGCATCGCGCTGGATTTCAGCGAGCAGCAACGGCTGGTGGCGGATCTGGGGGACAACTCGGTGATGATCCTGCGCAATCACGGCCTGCTGACCGTGGGGGACAGCGTTAAGCAGGCGTTCCTGCGCATGTATTACCTGGAAAAAGCCTGCGAGATTCAGATCGCCGCGCAAGCCGGTGGCCAGCTGCATTTGCCGCCCGAAGAGGTGCGGGTGCGCACGGAGCGGCAGTTCAACGCGCCGGGGCAAGGCGTTGCGGAAGGTGAATTGAGCGATCTGGATGCGGTGGATTTTGCCTGGGCTGCGCTACTGAGAATGCTGGATCGCGTGGCACCGGATTACAAAAACTGAATTTGCGAATGCATGTTTCTGGCCGAAGGCCGTGGGAGCCGGCTTGCTGGCGAATGCGCTGGGTCAACCACAAAGTAGTCGCCTGACACGCCGCTTTCGCCAGGAAGTCGACTCCCACAGGGATGCATCACGAGGCCGGTTCCCGCATTCAGATCGCAATCATCTACGCGCAAAAACTGCGACAGCGGGTAACATCACCCACCTGCCGAATGGAGACCCGCCCCTTGTCCGACACACGCCCGCCCGCCCTTGATGACGTCGACCGCCAACTGATCGCTGCGCTGCAGATCAACGCCCGCGAACCGGTGGCCAACCTTGCTCGTCAATTGGGCATCGCGCGCACGACCGTCACCTCGCGTCTGGCTAGGCTGGAAAAGGCCAAAATCATTACCGGGTATGGCGTGCGGTTGAGCCAGCGCGTGGTCGATGGCGGGTTGCAGGCCTATGTCGGCATCACCGTGCAACCGCGTTCGGGCAAGGAAGTGTTGCGTCGATTGAGCGCGCTGGCCCAGGTGCAGCAACTCTGCGCGGTGAGTGGCGAGTTCGATTACGTCGCCTGGCTGCGCACCGATTCCCCCGAGCAATTGGACCAGTTGCTGGACCTCATCGGCAGCGTCGATGGCGTGGAAAAGACCACGACCTCGATCATCCTCAGCAGCAAGATAGACCGCGGGCAACCTGGGTGATCGTCGTTATGCCGCATAGATTCGTCACTTTGCGTTAAATCTCTACATATCGACGACACTCTGCGTCTTATTAACGTCTCAAGTGTTATCTAGACTTTCCTTTTCCGCGCCTCAGCCGAACAAGGTCAGTCATGAAGAACAATCGCCACCCCGCCGACGGCAAAAAACCGATCACGATTTTCGGCCCGGACTTTCCGTTCGCCTTTGACGACTGGATCGAGCACCCCGCAGGATTAGGCAGCATTCCGACTGACAACCTCGGCAAGGAAGTGGCCATTGTCGGCGCTGGCATCGCGGGGCTGGTGGCGGCCTACGAGCTAATGAAGCTGGGCCTCAAACCGGTCGTTTACGAAGCCTCGAAAATGGGCGGCCGCCTGCGCTCGCAGCAGTTCGAAGGCGCCGAGGGCATCATCGCCGAGCTGGGGGGCATGCGCTTTCCGGTGTCGTCCACCGCCTTCTATCACTACGTCGACAAACTCGGCCTGGAATCCAGGCCCTTCCCCAACCCGCTGACCGCCGCATCCGGCAGCACGGTCATCGACCTGGAAGGCACCACCCATTACGCACAGAAGCTGTCGGATTTGCCTGCGCTGTTTCAGGAAGTGGCTGACGCCTGGGCCGACGCGCTGGAAGACGGTGCGCAATTCGCCGACATACAGCAAGCCATTCGCGACCGTGATGTGCCGCGTTTGAAAGAGCTGTGGGACAAGCTGGTGCCGCTGTGGGACGACCGCACGTTCTACGACTTCGTCGCCACCTCCAAAGCCTTCGCCAAACTGTCGTTCTACCACCGCGAAGTGTTCGGTCAGGTGGGCTTCGGCACCGGCGGCTGGGACTCGGATTTCCCCAACTCGATGCTGGAAATCTTCCGCGTGGTCATGACCAACTGCGACGATCACCAGCACCTGATCGTCGGCGGTGTCGAGCAAGTGCCGCTGGGCATCTGGCGTCACGCCCCGGAACGCTGCGCCTACTGGCCGGAAGGCACCAGCCTCTCGACCCTGCACCACGGCGCGCCGCGCACAGGCGTCAAACGCATCGCCCGCGCCGCTGATGGCAAGTTCGCCGTGACCGACAACTGGGGCGACACCCGCCACTACGACGCGGTGCTGGCGACCTGCCAAAGCTGGCTGCTGACCACGCAGATCGAGTGTGAAGAAACGCTGTTCTCGCAAAAGATGTGGATGGCTCTGGACCGCACCCGTTACATGCAGTCATCAAAAACCTTCGTGATGGTCGATCGCCCGTTCTGGAAGGACAAAGACCCGGAAACCGGTCGCGACCTGATGAGCATGACCCTCACCGACCGCCTGACCCGCGGCACCTACCTGTTCGATAACGGCACCTACTCCAACGGCACCGAGAAGCCGGGGGTGATCTGCCTGTCGTACTCGTGGATGAGCGACGCGCTGAAAATGCTGCCGCACCCCGTGGAAAAACGCGTGAGCCTGGCCCTTGGCGCGCTGAAAAAGATCTACCCGAAGGTGGATATCGCCGCGCGCATCATCGGAGATCCGATCACCGTGTCGTGGGAAGCCGACCCGCACTTCCTCGGTGCTTTCAAAGGCGCGCTGCCAGGCCACTACCGCTATAACCAGCGGATGTACGCGCACTTCATGCAAAAGGACATGCCTGACGAACAACGTGGCATTTTCATCGCCGGCGACGACGTGTCGTGGACACCGGCCTGGGTCGAGGGCGCGGTGCAAACCTCGCTGAACGCGGTGTGGGGCATCATGACCCACTTCGGCGGCAAGACCCACGCCGAGAACCCGGGCCCGGGTGACGTGTTCCACGAAATCGGCCCCATCGTGCTGCCCGAATAAGGAGACCGTCATGCGCGTTGCCCTGTATCAATGCCCGCCGTTGCCACTGGACGTCAGCGGCAATCTTGCGCGGCTGAAAACGCAAGCGGCTGAGGCGGCGAATCAGGGCGCTGCGCTGCTGGTGTTTCCGGAGATGTACCTGAGCGGCTACAACATCGGCGCGCAGGCGGCACGGGATCTGGCGCAACCTTGCGACGGAACGGCAGCACAGGCCATCGCCGAGATAGCCAGGGCAAACGGGGTAGCGATTCTGTATGGCTACCCCGAATTGAGCGCTGACAGTCAGGTCTACAACGCTGTGCAGTTGATCGATGCGCAAGGCTCACGACGCTGCAATTATCGTAAGACGCATCTGTATGGCGAACTGGACAAGTCGATGTTCAGTGCAGGAGACGAGCACTTTCCTGTCGTGGAATTCGACGGCTGGACGCTGGGGTTTCTCATCTGCTACGACGTGGAATTCCCTGAGAACACCCGACGTCTGGCCCTGGCCGGGGCCGACCTGATTCTGGTGCCGACCGCGAACATGGCGCCTTACAATTTTGTCTGCGAAGTGACCGTGCGCGCCCGAGCGTTCGAAAATCAGTGCTATCTGGTGTACGCCAACTATTGCGGCAGCGAAGGCGAAATTCAGTACTGCGGGCTGAGCAGCATCTGCGCGCCGGATGGCAAACAGATTGGCCTGGCCGGGGAAGAAGAGGCATTGGTGATTGCCGATATGGATCGCCGGGTGGTGAGTGAGTCTCAAGCGATCAACACCTATTTCAAGGATCGACGGCCAAGGTTTTATGCGGGGTTAGCAAAGGACTGAACGGCGCCCGTTCTATCTGCTCCCCTCACTCCCACAGGGCTCGGTGTCCTACACCAAAATCTGAACAATCCGCTAGCATGGCGATCACTTTCCTCTGCTGATGCGGAAACCGTCATGCCTGTCCCCGACTCAACCACCCATCGCTCCTTCATCTTGCCCAACGGCCTGCGGGTGTTGCTGTGCTCGGCCCCGCGCCTGAAGCGCTGCGCGGCGGCATTGCGGGTGGCGGCCGGCAATCATGACGTGCCCGAGCAATGGCCAGGACTGGCGCACTTTCTGGAGCATCTTTTCTTTCTCGGCACCGAGCGTTTTCCTGCAGACCAGAATCTGATGGCCTACGTCCAGCGTCACGGCGGGCAGGTCAATGCCAGCACCCGGGAGCGCACCACGGATTTTTTCTTCGAGCTCGCGCCCCCTCTGTTTGCGGGCGGTCTGGAGCGTTTGTGCGAGATGCTCACCCATCCGCGCATGACCCTGGCGGATCAGCTGCGTGAACGCGAGGTGCTGCACGCCGAGTTCATTGCCTGGTCTCGGGACAATGCCTCTCGCGATCAACTGCAACGTCTGCAGCCACTCTCGGCCTTGCACCCACTGCGCTGGTTTCATGCAGGCAACCGCTTCAGCCTGCCCGTGCCGCGTCCGGCGTTTCAGCAGGCGTTGCAAGATTTTTACCGCGCCTACTATCAGGCCGGTCAGATGACCTTGAGCCTCGCTGGGCCGCAAACGCTGGATGAGTTGCAGGCTTTGGCGACACGCTTTGGCGGATATTTCGCCAAGGGAAGCAGGATCAATCAGCAGCCACCTCCCTCGCTTGTGGATAACTGCCCTGCCGAACAACCGACAGCAGACGATTCGCGGCGGACGCATCTGATATTCGCGTGTGAAGAATTACCGCAAGGGCACGAGCAGGCTGCGGCGTTTCTCTGCACCTGGATCAACAACGCGCAGCCAGGCGGATTGGTTGCGCAGTTGCGCGACAGAGGCTTGATCGGATCGCTCAAGGCGCAGGTGCTGTACGAGTATGCCGGGCAGTTGGTGCTTGATCTGGATATAGCCCAAAGCTGCGGTGACACAGGCCGGATTTCGGCTCTGGTGTTCGACTGGCTGGCCTTCTTCAAAACCCGCTTTCGCGAGCTGCTCGACGAATACGCGCGCCTTGAACAGCGCCGACTGCAGGTCAGCGATGCTCTGCTTTTGGCGAGGCATTACAGCGCCGACCTCACGGACCTGAACGACAAGGCCATCAACGCTCTGCTCGAC
>CAURWS010000135.1:0-8192 GCA_963528485.1 uncultured Pseudomonas sp.
TTCCAGCGCCGTGTTCACGCCGGTCAAGCCGCCACCGATGACACAGACGTCAGCGCTGATGGCGCTGTCCAGTGACGGCCTTTCAGGTTCAGGACCCACCGAGGCAGCGTAATAGGACGAAGTGTGCGGCAGTGCAACAGGCATGAGGCTTCCTTAGCGGCTGGATTTGATGTCGGTCCACTTGCGCGTCATCAGGCGCAGGGTCGCAGGCGGCAATTCGGAGGAAATGTAGAAGCGGCTCTTCACCTCAGGTGAAGGATATATCGACGGGTTCTGGGTGATTTCTTCGCCCATCAGCGCGTTGGACGCCGGGTTCGGGTTGGCGTAGCCCACGGTTTCGCTGACCTTGGCGATCACCTCCGGGTCGAGCAGATAGTTGATGAAGGCCAACGCCTCACGAGGATGTTCGGCGTCTCTGGGGATAGCGAGCATGTCGAACCAGACGTTGGCGCCTTCCTTGGGAATCGAATAGGCGATGTTCACGCCGTTCTTGGCTTCGCTGGCGCGGGCCTTGGCCTGAAGCACGTCGCCGGAATACCCGAACGCCACACAGATGTCGCCGTTTGCGAGATCAGACACCCATTTGGATGAATGGAAATAGGTGATGTAAGGACGCACGGCCTTGAGTTTCGCGGTCGCCGCTTCGTAATCCTTGGCCACTTCGCTACGCGGCGACAGGCCCATGTAATTGAGCACGGCGGGGAACACTTCGTCCGGCGAATCCATGTAAGAAACGCCGCACTTCTGCAGTTTCTTCATGTTCTCGGGTTCGAACAGCACCGCCCACGAATCGATGGTGTCCACGCCCAGCGCCGCCTTGACCTTGTCGACGTTGTAGCCGATGCCATTGGTGCCCCACAGGTACGGCACGGCGTACAGGTTGCCGGGATCGTTGACTTCCAGCTGTTTCATCAGTTGCGGGTCGAGGTTTTTCAGGTTCGGCAGCTGGCTCTTGTCGAGCTTCTGAAACGCGCCGGCCTTGATCTGACGACCGAGGAAGTGGTTCGACGGCACCACCACGTCGTAGCCCGAACGGCCGGTGAGCATCTTGCCCTCCAGGGTTTCGTTGGAGTCGAACACGTCGTAGGTCGGCTGAATGCCGGTGGCCTTCTGGAAGTCCGCCAAGGTGGTCGGGCCGATGTAGTCGGACCAGTTGTAAATCTTCACGGTGCGGTCTTCGGCGTGTGCCTGGATCACGGCACCGGCCAGAATGGCCGGCAGAAAGAGCGTGGAAACGATCGACTTCATGGTGCCCCCAACGTCAACGAAACAGGTCAATGGAAAAGGATGGCTGCGCTCACACGCTCATCATCAGGAACTGGCGCTCCCACGAACTGATGACGCGTTTGTAGTTTTCATGCTCGGCGCGTTTCACCGCGACGTAGCCCTGCACGAACTTGTCCCCTAGGACCCGACGCAGCGCGGCGCTGGCTTCCATGCGCTCCAGCGCGTCTTCGATGGTCAGCGGCAGGCGCAGGCTGCGGCGTTCATAGCCTCGGCCCTGCACCGGCGCGCTCGGGTCGCAGCCTTCGATCATGCCCATGAAGCCGCACAGCAGGCTCGCGGCGATGGCCAGATACGGGTTGGCGTCGGCGCCCGGCAGACGGTTTTCGACGCGCCGGGCCTGGGCGTTGGACGCCGGCACCCGCAGCCCGACGGTGCGGTTTTCCTCGCCCCACTCGACGTTGACCGGCGCCGAGGTGTCCGGCAAAAAGCGCCGGAATGAGTTGGCGTTGGGCGCGAACAGCGGCAGCACCTCCGGGATGTAGCGCTGCAGGCCGCCGATGTGGTGCAAGAACAGCGGCGTCGCCTCGCCTTCGGTCGTGCTGAACACGCTCAGGCCAGTCTTGATGTCGACCACGCTCTGGTGCAGGTGCATCGCGCTGCCCGGCTCGTCGGTAATCGGCTTGGCCATGAAGGTCGCCGCCACGTTGTGCTTGAGCGCGGCCTCACGCATGGTGCGTTTGAACACGGTGATCTGGTCGGCCAGATCCAGTGCATCGCCATGGCGGAAGTTGATTTCCATCTGCGCCGGGCCGTCCTCGTGGATCAGCGTGTCCAGGTCCAGCCCTTGGGCTTCGCACCAGTCGTAGACGTCTTCGAACAACGGGTCGAACTCGTTGGCCGCCTCGATGGAAAACGACTGGCGACCGCTTTCAGGACGGCCCGAACGACCGGTCGGCACTTGCAGCGGCAGGTCCGGGTCTTCGCAGCGCTGGGTCAGGTAGAACTCCATTTCCGGCGCCACCACCGGGCGCCAGCCTTGGGCGGCGTACAGCTCCAGGACTTTTTTCAGGATGTTGCGCGGCGACAGTTCGATGGGGTTGCCGTAGCGGTCGAAGGTGTCATGAATCACCATCGCGGTGGGTTCGATTGCCCAAGGCAGCACGTAGACGGCTTGAGGATCGGGACGGCAGGTCATGTCGATGTCAGCGGGGTCGAGCAGGCTGTAATAGATGTCGTCGTCGACGTAATCGCCGGTCACGGTTTGCAGCAGCACGCTCTCCGGCAGGCGCATGCCGTGCTCGTTGAGGAACTTGTTGGTCGGCAGGATCTTGCCCCGGGCGATGCCCGTCAGGTCGCTGACCACGCATTCGACTTCGGTGATGCCGTAGCTCTTCAACCACTCGGCGAGTGGGTCTTTCACGCTGCTGTCCATGGGGCCTCTGCCAGTTGCGACGAATCGTTGCGCGGCGGGACCTCGGCCCCGTCGCTGGGTTGGTCGCTATGCTGGTAGATCGGTTGGGGTCGGGTCTATCCACTTTCGAACGCTGTTGACGCTCTTTTTTGGTGCGCCGTAGCAGTGCCTGTTTCCTACAATCGCTGATGGTTGCCAGCCGACAAAGCAGGCTGCTAGGGTGCTGACCACTCACAACAACACTGCTTGAGCAGGTCATGTATGCCGGTCAAGGTATTCGAAACCGCCACCGCCGATCAGCAAGGCATCTCCAACGCGGGCTGGAGCCTGCATTACGCGCAAATGTCTTCCGGGCAATTCAAGGGACGTCTGGTGGAAGCCGAACTGGGCGGCGTGCAGGTCTACGAAGAGCACATGAACACCCGCATCGAGCAGTATTACAAGGCGCCGAACGACGCCTTGGTATTCAGCTTCGACATGGCCGACCGCGCGCTTTACCTGCTCGACGCCACCACCCAGAACCTGTGGATCACCCCGGAAAACTATCGCGAGATCGCCGTGGTGATTCGCCAGGACGCTCTGGGCACGCAACACCTGCACCGCACCTTCGAAGACCTGCTGCTGACCCCGCTCAAATCACGCCACGGCGACGTGTTCAGCGGCTGGCTGAGTTCGATGCTCACGCGCATGACCCAGCACGCCGACGCCCCGGAGTCCGGCCATCTGAGCGATCAACTGATCGAAGACTGCCTCTACGTGCTGGAACAATCCGATGCTGCGCCGATGTCCGAACGCAGCCTGCGCATCCGCGAGCAACGCAAGATCGTGCAACGGGTATTCGAACAGGTCAGCGCCAGCCCCACCGAGAATTTCAGCGTGGTGCAACTGGCAGAGGCCGCGGATACCTCTTTCCAGCAACTGCGCAAGGCCTTCAACGAATGCGTCGGCATGGCCCCGACGGCCTGGCTGCGCACCCGCCGGCTCAACCTGGCTCGACAGGACCTGCTGCAGGCCAGAGGCCGTGAGACCAACGTGGCCGAGGTCGCCATGCGCTATTCGTTCTGGCACCTGGGGCGTTTTGCCGAGACCTACCGCGCGCTGTTCCTCGAATACCCAAGCCAGACCCTGGCCCGCAAGACCTGAAGCAAAAAATCCCGGTTTCTCGACAAGACCGGGATTTTTTGATGTGTGCTGCGGTTACTGACGAGCGATCACACGATCCAGCGAGAGGCGCCCGGCGCCTTCGAAGAGCACCGCAAACGCGCCACCCAGCAGGGCGAGGCCGAATTCGTAGCCGTTGTTGGCCATGAACAGACCGTTGTGGATGTGCACCGAGAGGATCGCCACTACCAGCATCACGATCAGCACCACCGCAGCAGGACGCACCAGCAGGCCAAGGAACAGGGCCAGGCCGCCAAAGAACTCCGCGCTGCCCGACAACAGGGCCATCAGGTAGCCAGGGTTCAGGCCCAGGCTGGCCATGTACTGGCCGGTGCCTTCAAGGCCGTAACCACCGAACATGCCAAACAACTTCTGGCTGCCGTGAGCCATGAAGATGATGCCGACGAGGATGCGCAGGACTGTGATGCCGTAGCCGGCGTGAGTGTTGAACAGTTTGCTTTTGATGGAGAAGATTTGAGCATTCATGGCGCTTAATTCCATTTGGTAAGAAGTAATGGCGCCATGGTAATCGAATTAATAAATATAAAAATCGCAAAAAACGCGTCATACCAATCGAACTAATCGATCAGTCTCGCGAGGCCATTTTTCGCGGAGACGGGCTCTCTAAAGCGCTACGTTCTTGATCATAGGCCAGGTAGTATTTGTTCACGCTGTTCACATAGGTGACGACGTTCATGCCCACCTGCTCCATCGCGACCCGCTCGACCTGGAAAAACCACTGGTTGGGGTTCAGGCCCTGACGCTTGGCCTGGGTACGCATGGCCTGCACGCGCTCCGGGCCCAGGTTGTAGGCCGCAAGCGTAAACGCCATGCGTTCGCGCTCGTTGATTTTCGGGCTGGAGAAGAACTTGCGGCGGATCATCGCCAGGTATTTGCTGGCCGCCTGCACATTGCCATCGACGTCGCGGATGTTGTTCACGCCGACCCGCTGCGCAGCCGAGGGGGTGATCTGCAGCAGGCCTGTCGCACCGCTGCCGCCCTTGGCTCCAGGGTTGAGTTGCGACTCCTTGAAGGCCAGGGCTGCGAGGTCAAGCCAGTCCATTTTCTGCGCATCGGCGTGGCGTTGCAGGGTCGGGCGCAGTTTTTCCAGGCGCTGTCGGTCTTCCCGGGCCAGCGGGTAGTGAACACGATAGAGATCTTTGTAGGCTTTCTGGAATGCCACGTCCTGATTGGCCGGCGGCTCGTAGGTTTCCAGGAAGCGGTCGACGGTGGCGTGCAGCATCACTGCGTCTTTGCGCACGAACCAGCTCATGTCGCCCGGATCGCTCAAGGCCAGGGAACGATCAACCCGCAGTTTGGGCATAACCCGCGCCCAGCGCTCGGCAATGGGTTGTTCAACGACGGTCAGGTGATAGATCCCGGCCTGGACCATTTCCAACACGTCCTCAACCGCCAGGCTCGGATCGACCCACTCGATCTTCACCGGCGGCAACTTGCGCAACGCCAGCTTCTGATTGAGTTGCACGATGGCCTGATCGGCAGCGCTGCCACTGGTCAGCATCAGCGTGCGACCGGATAACTGCTCGGCGTGCTTGAGGCTGCGCTCGCCACGCACGCCGACAATTACCAGCGGCACATGACTGACCACAGGCTCGGTGGCATCGACGTAACGGGCGGCGCTGGCGTCCAGCAGTTCGCCGGGCGCGACCAGATCGCCTTCGCCGCGTTGCAGGGCGGCGAGGAGTTGGTCCTTGGCTTTGGGGATCAGCTTAAGAGAGACTTTCTGGCCATCACGGGCGTGGCCGTTGAGGTATTTTTCGAAGGCTTGCAGGCGGCGGTATTCAACGCCAATGGGCTCACCCTGCACTTCACCGGAACTGTTGCGGCTTTGGTTGACCAGCACGCGCAGCACTTTGCTGCTGCGGATGGCCGAGAGGTCGCGCACCTGGGATTTCTTGATCACCACCGGCGGCCCGGCAGGACGCGGCTTGTCATGGGTCGACGCCGTGGTGGCATGGGCCGACACGGGAATAGCGGCGAGCAGCAGGCACAGCGAGATCAGCGATGCTCGGGTCATTGACGCTCCGGGAATAAAGCCAAAAAAGGGCTTGAAGTCTGTGTCGGGCAGTTGCGTTCGCCACTGGCGTGCGCCGCGGCTGGCAACATCACAGGGTGTAATCATTCCAAGCAGTTGAACCTGCTTGTTTTTTTATCGCTTCAATCGCTCTGGTATTCTTCTCGGCCTTAAGCCTGGGGTGAACCATGCAACTTATCGACATCGGCGTCAATCTTACAAATTCCAGTTTCGCAGGTAAGGAACGCGAGGTTCTCGACCGCGCCTACGCAGCGGGCGTGGCTCAATTGATCCTCACCGGCACCGACGTTCAGGGTAGCGAACAGGCCTTGCAGCTGTGCCGCCAACTGGATGAAAGTGGCCAGCGACTGTTCAGCACCGCCGGGGTGCACCCCCATTCGGCGAGCGCCTGGACACTGGACACCGAGAAAGAGTTGCATGCCCTGCTCAACGAAAATTCGGTACGCGCGGTGGGCGAATGCGGCCTGGATTTCAATCGTGATTTCTCCCCTCGCCCGCAGCAGGAAAAGGTACTCGAAGCCCATCTGGCACTGGCGGTCGCGCTGAAGATGCCAGTCTTTCTTCACGAGCGAGAAGCCGACGAGCGGCTGCTGGCGATCTTGCGCGATTACCGCGATCACCTGCCCGGCGCAGTGGTGCACTGCTTCACCGGCGAGAAACGCGCACTGTTCAACTACCTGGACATGGACCTGCACATCGGCATCACCGGCTGGATCTGCGACGAACGCCGGGGCACGCATCTGCATCCGCTGGTGCGCGAAATCCCACGCGGTCGCCTGATGCTGGAAAGCGATGCGCCGTATCTGCTGCCGCGCAGCCTGCGCCCCAAGCCGAAGAACGGCCGCAACGAGCCGGCCTACCTGCCGGAGGTATTGCGGGAAGTGGCGTTGCATCGGGGCGAGCGCCTGGACGATGTTGCCGCCCACACCACGGCATGCGCTCGGGCGTTTTTCGGGTTGCCAACGCTCGCGGATTCTGTGGAAGACTGACTGCGCGTGACTTGATCCAGATCAACGCTGCTGTCACGTACCGTTGAGAAACTAGTGGCACCTTGCCTTATCACGTGCAATCACAGAAGAGCTTCCTTATGGGCCGCTGGTTGAGCAACATCTCGCTGAAATACAAATTCTGGGCGGTGAATGCCGTTGCCTTCTTTACCACCCTGCTGCTGGTGCTCTATGCCCTGAACCTGGAACAACAGAGCCGCACCCACGACGCCAGCCTTGCCGCCCAGGCCCAGGCGCAACTGCTGGCAGCCTGGCCTGGCGGACAACCGCTGCCGACGCTGACGCCCCTTCCCGCCGCACCTTCGTTCAACGACGTGCTGGCCGAGCACTTCACCCATTACGCCTTCGCGGTGATGGTGCTGATGCTCGCCATGCTCAGCGCCTCGCAGTTGCTGATCCGCTTTCTGCTCACCCACCTCAACACCCTCAAGGACGTGATGCTGCATGTCGAGAGCAGCGGCGATCTGTCCGCGCGTGTGCCGCTGGCAGGCGACGATGAAGTCGGGCAGATGGCCAAGGCCTTTAACGCCATGCAGGCCGGTTATCAGCGCATTGTCGGCACCGTGGCGCAATCGGCGGCGCGGCTGGATCAGGGCGCAGTGCACCTGGCCAGCGGCATGAACGATGTGCGCGAAGGCATGCTCGGCCAGCAGAGCGAAACCGATCAGGTGGCGACTGCGATCAATGAAATGACCGCCACGGTCTACCACATCGCCCAGCACGCCAGCGCCACCCGCGATCAATCGCAGAACGCCGACGCGCTGGCAGGCAGCGGCAAGGAAGTGGTGGATCGGGTGCAGACCTCGATTGCCGGGCTGTCCAGCGGCGTGCAGCAGACCGCCGGGATGATCCAGCGTCTGGCCGAGGACAGCCAGAAGATCAACGGCGTGGTCAACGTGATTCACAGCATCGCCGAGCAGACCAACCTGCTGGCCCTCAACGCCGCCATCGAAGCCGCTCGCGCCGGGGAAATGGGTCGCGGTTTTGCCGTGGTTGCCGATGAAGTGCGCAATCTGGCCAAACGCGTGCAGACCTCCACTGACGAAATCACCACCATGGTTTCGGCACTTCAGGCCGGAACGCGAGATGCTGTGGATTTCATGCAGGAAAGCTCCTGTAAGGCCGACGACTGCGTGCAGCACGCCCGCGAAGCCGGCGATGCCCTGGCAGCAATCACCGAAGCTGTGGCGCAGATGCGCGAAAGCAACACGCAGATTGCCGTGGCCGCGCAGCAGCAGAGTCAGGTGGCTGAAGAAATGAACCGCGCGGTGGTGAGCATTCGCGACGTGACCGAACGCACCGTACGACAGACCGTTGATTCGGCGAGCAC
>CAURWS010000136.1:0-8188 GCA_963528485.1 uncultured Pseudomonas sp.
GCTTCACGCAGAGTGAGCTCGTTGGTTGCATATTTATCAATGATGCCAGAAACCACACCTTCCATTTCAATATCAGAAAGCGGCCCAGTTTCCGGGCACATTGATTGTACCGCGTAGCCTTTTTCATTCCCTTTGATTCTCCAGCCTTCCATCATGCTCAGGGTCTCAGCGGGTATGCCGATGTAACCAAGGCTCAGCCAGGTACGAATAAAGGCGCGCATAGCACTGAGCGGCCAGTCAGCTCCAGCGAGATGAGAGCGGTAAGAGATCATGGACTCCGGGCTGAACAGCAAAGCGTCGGTAGTCGACTCGAAATAATCCACGAAACGACGGTAAAGTGCTGAGGTGTATTGTGCAGAGCATGTCTCTGCGTAAACGGACAACACCTGTTTGAAGGTACTCTTGACGTCATCACCAAGCCAATCTGGAAAAGAGTCAAGAAAGAACCCAACATCCTTACTCAGCTTCCAGTGTCCTGACGTCAAATCCACTTCATAACCATCCTTGGAAGTGAACCCAGCACGCACGTACCGAATAACGGCGAAATCATTAGCAATCATCAGAATTTTCCCCCAAATACCTTTTCTGAAGTTTCATGACAGCTTTTCCCGCCGCCTCTTTGGTGTGTCTCTTGTTGTATGTCTGCGCCGTACCTGAGGTTTCACTCCACCCCATCAGATATGATCGCACTTTATTTTCCCGCTCTGGCGCAAGGGCGTTTTCATCACTACTTTTTGAAAAGGTATAGTTCCAGTGATGCCTCAGGGCATGGGTGTGTAAATCAGAGAACTCATCTGCCAATTTAGAAAGAGATGTAATGAACTTTCCAAATCCAGAGCTGGACAATGGCCACCCTACTGTTTTTCCAGGGCGATGAGTAATGAAGAGGTATCCATGTTTACGAGCGCCGGGAACCTTACTTCGGTACTCCGTGATGTAATCATGGATCTTGTCCATCAATTCAGGTATCAGAGGAAACGTTCGCTCACGGGTTTTTGCGACCGGCTGACGCGTTCTAGGATCGCCACTTGAGTCCGCTCTGCGAACGACCTTGAGGGTGCGCTTCGCGAAGTCGAGGTCGTCCACCTTGAGGTTTAACAACTCTCCCCGCCGTATCCCGGTCAGGCGGAGAATGGTAAACATAAGTGCGTTTCGGTACTGCAGGCCGATATCAGCTACAGGATTCGCCTCATGGCCGGGCTTGAGGATCTCCTCCAAGGCGTCCAAAACGTCATCATTTAAGCTTGAATCAGACCTGTCCGTCTCAGTCTGGTCGCCCATTTTTGGACGATTAGCTTTGATCTGGGCCACCATTGCGGCGATCTGCTGGGTACTACTCGCCGTAACCGGGGTCAGCCTGCCGGCAAGGAACCCGACATAGCCAGCAATTACACTCATGCGATTGTACTGATTGTTTTTCCCGACCCTAGCCTGACGGCCTTTGATAGGCACAACATTCCCTACCTGCGCCCCCATCGTATCCATAGGCTTTTGCATGAAATCCCGTAGGGAATGAATCTCATGACTTAGGAGCAGCTCGCTTCGCTTAAATCGCGACTCCAGATCAAGTCTGTAGTAGTCCTGCCAGGCGTACATCGCTTTGATCGCGGACAGGGCATTGTCGTTGGTGTTAATCGACAGGGAGGCTCCGCGCATTTCGGCAGTCACAAAAAGCGCAGGGTAGTACAAGGGCATGCCGGAATCCTCATCGACCAAGATGGCGAATCTCTCTCCCGACTCTCCTTTAAACCGCCTGACCGATAGCTGCATACACACCCCAAATATCTAACAGAAATTCAAGGTATGAGCCTAGTTAAAATCGGTCAAGATTTTTTTAACGAGCGCAAAACGACAAAACCCCCGCTAGGCGGGGGTTTTCTTAAGAAACCTAACAAAAAGGTCTCTACGGCTCCTCAGAACGGAATATCGTCATCGAAGCTGTCGAAATCAGGAGCCGGCTGTGGCGCCTGTTGCGGAGCCGGGCGCGACTCGCGTTGTGGCTGTTGCTGTGGAGCAGCCTGTGGACGCGATTGCTGAGGACGAGGTGCGGAGTTCTGATAACCGCCACCGCCTTGACCTTGTTGAGCGTCGCCCTGTGGACGGCCGCCCAGCAGCTGCATGGTGCCCTGCATGTCGACGACGATTTCAGTGGTGTAACGCTTGATACCGTCTTTTTCCCACTCGCGGGTTTGCAGCTTGCCTTCGATGTAGACCTGCGAGCCTTTACGCAGGTACTCGCCGGCGATCTCTGCGACCTTGCCGAACATCGAAACGCGGTGCCATTCGGTCTTCTCGACTTTCTGACCGGTTTGCTTGTCGGTCCACTGTTCGCTGGTCGCCAGACTCAGGTTGGTCACGGCGTTACCGTTAGGCAAGTAGCGAACTTCGGGATCCTGGCCGCATGTGCCGACCAATATGACTTTGTTAACCCCACGGGCCATAACGTTCTCCTAGGCTTCAACCGTTTCCGACGCTGGATTGACCACGTCGTCGAAAGACGCCCGATCCAACAGTTCTTTGTCAAATTTGATATAGATGGCGGCCTCGTCGGCCACCACTACTGCATCTGTTACTCCACGTACGGCCAACACGCGATCGGCCAGGCCTGTGTCGCGCTGAGCCTCGGGCGACAACGGCAAGCGAAGGCTGGTTACGTACGGAGGTTCGCGCATGGTAACAGCAAATGCCAGCCAAATGGCGGCAAGCCCCGCCCCGCCGAGGAACACCACGTCAAGCCCGCCGTGCTGAAACAGCCATCCGCCAAGGATGCCGCCGGCCGCCGAACCGAGGAACTGACTGGTGGAATAAATCCCCATCGCCGTGCCTTTGCCGCCCGCCGGAGACACCTTGCTGATCAGCGAAGGCAGCGACGCTTCCAGCAGGTTGAACGCGGTGAAGAACACCACCGTGCCGATCACCAGCGCCCGAAGCGTGTCGCCGAACTCCCAGAAAAACAGCTCGGTCAGCATCAGCACCGCCACGGCGCCGAGCAGGATACGCTTCATCTGACGCTTCTTCTCGCCATAGATGATGAACGGAATCATCGCGAAGAAGGAGATCAGCAGCGCCGTCAGGTAGACCCACCAGTGCTGCTCTTTGGGCAGCCCGGCCTTTTCGACCAGCGCGAGCGGCAAGGCGACGAAACTGGACATGAGCATCGCGTGCAGGGCGAAGATCCCCAAGTCCAGACGCAGCAGATCCGGATGACGAAGGGTCGCCCCCAGCGCCTGGCGCGCCAGACCGGATTCGCGGTGCTGCAGGGTCACGGTGGATTTGGGCACCACGAATGCAACGATCACGATCCCGACCAGCGCCATGGCACCCGTGGCCAGAAACAGACCGGACAGCCCGAATGCGCTGGTCAGGATCGGGCCGACCACCATGGCAACGGCGAACGACACGCCGATCGTCATGCCGATCATGGCCATGGCCTTGGTGCGGTGCTGCTCGCGGGTCAGGTCGGAGAGCAAGGCCATCACGGCCGCGGAAATCGCGCCTGCGCCTTGCAGTACGCGGCCTGCGATCACGCCCCAGATCGAGGTCGACTGCGCCGCCAGGACACTGCCCAGGGCGAAGACGATCAACCCCATATAAATGACAGGACGCCGACCGATGCGATCGGAAATGATGCCGAACGGGATTTGCAACACCGCTTGGGTCAGGCCGTATGCGCCAATCGCCAGACCCATCAATGCCGGGCTTGCGCCAGCCAGGTCCATGCCATAGGTGGCCAGGACCGGCAGCACCATGAACATGCCAAGCATACGGAACGCGAACACCAGCGCCAGACCGCCCGCCGCGCGGGTTTCGCTGCCACTCATGCGCTCGCTGTGAGAATCGTGCATGGAAGAACCTCATGTGAACCGGCGGCGATTCTACCAGTCCCATCGATGTACAGCACATACGACGCTTTGCCGCGTATCGCAGGAAATTTCTTTTTCCCACGTACGCTGGCTGGCCGCTCAATAGTGTGCATCCATCCAGTATTTGGCCGTATACTCCAGCGTTTTACGCCCGCCGTGCGAGGCCACCTTGGACAAGATCCTGATTCGTGGGGCTCGAACCCACAACCTGAAAAACATCGACCTTACCCTGCCGCGCGACAAACTGATCGTCATTACCGGGCTCTCCGGTTCCGGCAAGTCGTCACTGGCGTTCGACACCCTCTACGCCGAAGGGCAGCGCCGTTACGTCGAGTCGCTGTCGGCTTACGCCCGGCAGTTCCTGTCGATGATGGAAAAGCCTGACGTCGACACCATCGAGGGCCTGTCGCCAGCCATTTCCATCGAACAGAAGTCCACGTCCCACAACCCGCGTTCGACCGTTGGTACGATCACCGAGATCTACGACTACCTTCGCCTGCTGTATGCGCGTGTCGGCACGCCCCGTTGCCCGGACCACGACATCCCTCTGGAAGCCCAGACCGTCAGCCAGATGGTCGACCTCGTGCTGGCCCAGCCTGAAGGCGCCAAGCTGATGCTGCTGGCCCCGGTGGTTCGCGAGCGCAAGGGTGAGCACCTGGCGGTGTTCGAAGAGCTGCGTGCCCAAGGTTTCGTGCGCGCCCGGGTCAACGGCAAATTGTGCGAACTGGACGAACTGCCGAAGCTGGATAAACAGAAGAAGCATTCCATTGACGTGGTCGTTGACCGCTTCAAGGTCCGCGCCGACCTGCAGCAGCGTCTGGCCGAATCGTTCGAGACCGCACTGAAACTCGCCGATGGCATCGCGCTGGTCGCGCCGATGGACGACGAACCGGGCGAGGAAATCATCTTCTCCGCGCGCTTTGCCTGCCCGATCTGTGGTCATGCCATCAGCGAGCTGGAACCCAAGCTGTTCTCCTTCAATAACCCGGCGGTTGACTGCCCGACCTGCGACGGCCTTGGCGTGAAGCAATTCTTCTACGTCAATCGGCTGGTCAATGGTGAGCTGACCCTCGCTGAAGGCGCGATACGCGGCTGGGATCGACGTAACGTCTATTACTTCCAGATGCTCGGTTCGCTGGCGCAGCACTACAAGTTCAGCCTGGAAGTGCCGTTCAAGGAACTGCCCGCCGACCTGCAGAAGGTGCTGCTCAACGGCAGCGGCACGCAGAACGTCGACTTCCGCTACCTGAACGATCGCGGCGATATCGTCAAACGCGCACACCCGTTCGAGGGCATCGTGCCGAACCTTGAGCGCCGCTACCGCGAAACGGAATCGGCCACCGTTCGCGAAGAACTGGCCAAGTTCCTCAGCACCCAGCCATGCCCGGATTGCCGGGGCACGCGCCTGCGTCGTGAAGCTCGGCATGTCTGGGTCGGTGAGAAAACCCTGCCGGCGGTGACCAACCTGCCCATCGGTGATGCCACGGATTACTTCGCCGAGCTGAAGCTGACCGGTCGTCGTGGCGAAATTGCCGACAAGATCCTCAAGGAAATCCGCGAGCGCCTGCAGTTTCTGGTGAACGTGGGTCTGGACTACCTGACGCTGGATCGCAGCGCCGACACCCTGTCTGGCGGTGAGGCGCAGCGTATTCGTTTGGCCAGCCAGATCGGCGCGGGTCTGGTCGGGGTGATGTATATCCTCGACGAGCCGTCCATCGGCCTGCACCAGCGTGACAACGACCGTTTACTCGATACTCTTCGTCATCTGCGCGACATCGGCAACACCGTGATCGTGGTCGAGCACGACGAGGACGCGATTCGCCTGGCGGACTACGTCGTCGACATCGGCCCCGGGGCAGGTGTGCACGGTGGCAACATCGTGGCCGAAGGCACGCCGCAGGAGGTCATGTCGCACCCTGACTCCCTGACCGGCAAATACCTGTCGGGCCGCGTGAAGATCGAAGTGCCGGCCAAACGCACCCCACGCAACAAAAAGCTCTCGCTGAAACTCAAGGGCGCGCGCGGCAATAACCTGCGCAATGTCGATCTGGAAATCCCGATCGGCCTGCTGACCTGCGTGACCGGGGTTTCTGGCTCAGGCAAGTCGACGTTGATCAACAATACGTTGTTCCCCCTGAGCGCCACAGCCCTGAATGGCGCCACGACACTGGAAGCCGCGACCCACGACAGCATCGATGGCCTGCAACATCTGGACAAGGTCGTCGACATCGATCAAAGCCCGATCGGCCGTACACCGCGCTCGAACCCGGCGACCTACACAGGCCTGTTCACGCCGATCCGCGAGCTGTTCTCCGGCGTGCCTGAGTCGCGTTCCCGGGGTTACGGGCCAGGCCGCTTCTCGTTCAACGTCAAGGGCGGGCGCTGCGAGGCGTGCCAGGGCGATGGCCTGATCAAGGTTGAGATGCACTTTTTGCCGGACATCTACGTGCCGTGCGACGTGTGCAAGAGCAAGCGCTACAACCGCGAAACCCTTGAGATCAAATACAAGGGCAAAAGCATCCACGAAGTGCTGGAGATGACCATAGAGGAAGCCCGCGCGTTCTTCGATGCTGTGCCGGCGCTGGCGCGCAAGCTGCAGACGCTAATGGATGTGGGTTTGTCCTACATCAAGCTCGGCCAGTCGGCGACAACACTGTCGGGCGGTGAAGCACAGCGTGTGAAGCTGTCTCGTGAGCTCTCCAAGCGCGACACCGGCAAGACGCTGTACATCCTCGACGAGCCGACCACGGGCCTGCACTTCGCGGATATCCAGCAATTGCTCGACGTCCTGCATCGCTTGCGCGACCACGGCAACACGGTGGTGGTGATCGAGCACAACCTGGACGTGATCAAGACCGCCGACTGGCTGGTGGATCTGGGGCCTGAAGGCGGCTCCAAAGGCGGCCAGATCATCGCCACCGGCACGCCTGAACAGGTTGCCGAGATGAAGCAGTCCTACACCGGCCACTACCTCAAGCCGCTGCTGGAGCGTGATCGCACCTGATGGCGTGATTCGCACCCACAAACGAAAAAGCCCCTGTCATGGCGATCGTGACAGGGGCTTTTTATTGGACCGGAATCAGAACTGCGATTGCAGGTAGTTTTCCAGGCCAATGGATTTGATCAGACCCATCTGCTTTTCGAGCCAGTACGTGTGGTCTTCCTCGGTGTCCGCCAGCTGCACACGCAGAATGTCGCGGCTGACGTAGTCCTTGTGCTGCTCGCAGAGGGCGATGCCCTTGCACAGCGCGGCACGGACCTTGTATTCGAGGCGCAGATCGCTGGCGAGCATCTCAGGGACCGTGGTGCCTACATCCAGATCATCCGGGCGCATGCGCGGCGTACCTTCGAGCATCAGAATCCGGCGCATCAACGCATCAGCGTGTTGTGCCTCTTCTTCCATCTCGTGGTTGATACGCTCGTACAGCTTGCTGAAACCCCAATCCTCATACATCCGCGAGTGGATGAAGTATTGGTCGCGCGCAGCCAATTCGCCGGTCAGCAGCGTGTTGAGGTAATCGATGACGTCCGGGTGGCCTTGCATCGCCGTGAATCTCCTTCGTGAAAGACGACAGTTTGGACCAACATCCGCTCAAGGTCGACGTTTCAGGGGCAGAAAAACAAAGAAAAGCAGTGATTTTCTGACATTTGGTGCCGAAAACACAGGTAAATGAGGAGAGTTCTCTTTATCAATAGCGATCAGCGCAATAATCGTTCATTTCAAGTGATAACGCGTTGTATTTCTCAAATTGCGGGCAACAAAAAACCGGGCACTGGGCCCGGTTCTTTGTAACGACTTGACGTCTTATTCAGCAGCTTCTACAGAGCCACCGACAGGACGGTCAACCAGTTCGACGTACGCCATAGGCGCGTTGTCGCCAGCGCGGAAACCGCACTTCAGGATGCGCAGGTAGCCACCCTCACGGGTTGCATAACGCTTGCCCAGATCGTTGAACAGCTTACCCACCATTTCTTTCGAACGAGTACGGTCGAAAGCCAGACGGCGGTTTGCAACGCTGTCTACCTTGGCCAGGGTGATCAGCGGCTCGGCAACGCGGCGCAGTTCCTTGGCTTTTGGCAGGGTAGTTTTGATCAGCTCGTGCTCGAACAGCGACACCGCCATGTTCTGGAACATAGCCTTGCGGTGAGAGCTGGTACGGCTCAGGTGACGTCCACTTTTACGATGACGCATGGTTCATTCCTTACCAAACACAACGTTCGGTGATTACGACGATCAGGCAGTCGCCTTGTCGTCCTTCTTAAGACTTGCAGGCGGCCAGTTGTCGAGGCGCATGCCGAGGGAGAGACCACGAGAAGCCAGAACG
>CAURWS010000137.1:0-8182 GCA_963528485.1 uncultured Pseudomonas sp.
TGTGCTCGATGCCATATTTGTCGCCCAGCTTTTCAGCCAGCAACTCAGCCTTCTCGCGGGCCTTTTCCTTACCCAGCGCATGCGGGCGTTCTACGGTAATTCGGGCCATGGACCGGCTCCTTCATCGAGGTAAATCGTCGGGCCACTATACCAGTGGCGTTCAACGAAGAAACTGTTCGCGGTGAGCCTTGTCAAGACAAAGCCAGCCCCGGCGATTAGAATGGCCGCACTTTATTCCGGTGACAGCGATATGAACGATCCGCGCAAAGGCAGCGATGCCGAACCCACCACCCACTTCGGTTACAAAACCGTCGCGCAAAGCCAGAAGGCCGAGAAAGTCGCCGAGGTTTTCCACTCCGTGGCGGCCAAGTACGACCTGATGAACGACGTGCTGTCCGGTGGCATGCACCGCCTCTGGAAGCGCTTCACCATCGAGCTGTCCGGTGTACGCACCGGCAACCGTGTGCTCGACATCGCCGGCGGTACGGGCGATCTGGCGAAGAAATTCTCTCACCTGGTCGGCCCGACCGGTGAAGTCGTGCTCGCCGACATCAACGCCTCGATGCTCAAGGTCGGTCGCGACCGCCTGCTCGATCGCGGCGTGGCCGGCAACATCAAGTTCGTCCAGGCCGACGCTGAAAAGCTGCCGTTCCCGGACAACTACTTCGACTGCGTGACCATCGCCTTCGGCCTGCGCAATGTCACGCATAAAGAAGACGCCATCCGTTCGATGCTGCGCGTGCTCAAGCCGGGCGGCCGTTTGCTGGTGCTTGAGTTCTCCAAGCCGACCAACAAGGTCATGTCCAAGGTCTACGACGCCTACTCGTTCGCCTTCATGCCGCTGGCGGGCAAGCTGATCACCAACGACTCGGAAAGCTACCGCTACCTGGCCGAATCGATCCGCATGCACCCCGACCAGGAAACCCTGAAGTCGATGATGGTAGAGGCCGGTTTCGACCGCGTGACCTACCACAACATGACCTCCGGCATCGTCGCGCTGCACCGCGGTATCAAGCCCTGATGCTGATCAGCGGCTTGCTCGCCAGCGCCGAGCACGGCATCAATCGTGTGCTGCAAATGGACAGCACGGCCTTGCCACGCCTTGATCGGTTGAGCGGCAAGGTGATTGCGGTCGAGTGCACCAGCCCTGCGTTTCACCTGCACATCCTGCCCAGCGACGAAGGCCTGATGCTGGCCAGTCGCTGGGAGTCTGGTGCCGATGTGACCTTGCGTGCCCCGGCCGCGAGCCTGATGCGCCTGGCCTTGAGCCGCGACAAAAACGCCGTGCTGCACAGCCCGGAAGTCGAGCTCGATGGCGAAAGCGCCGTGCTCCTGGAACTGGTGGGCGTGCTGCAGGACCTGGATCTGGACTGGGAATACGAGCTGCAACGCTGGCTCGGCCCGGTCGCCACGCCGCTGATCGGTGGCCATCTGCGCAACAGCGCACGCTGGACCCACGAGAGCATGGCGAGCCTGAGCCACAATCTGGCCGAGTACCTGGCCGAAGAATCCCGCACCCTGGTCGGCAAACGCGAGGCTGAAGCCCGCTTCGCCGAGCTGGATCAGACCAAACAAGACCTGGAACGCCTCGAAGCACGCTTCGAGCGTCTGGCCCAATCCCTCAAATCCAGCGATAACGCATGAGCCTGCTTGCCGTCCGCCGCCTGTTTCGCATCCAGCGTGTCGTAATCCGCTACCGCCTCGATGACCTGCTGTTCGCCCTGCCCCTGCCCTGGTGGTTGCTCGCCGTGCGCTTCGTCCTGCCCTGGCGCTGGATTCCGCGACGCAAGAACGAGCTGACCCGAGGCGCGCGTTTGCGCCTGGCGCTGCAGGACCTTGGGCCAATCTTCATCAAGTTCGGCCAGTTGCTTTCGACCCGCCGCGACCTGCTACCCGAAGACATCGCCGACGAGCTGATGATGCTGCAGGACCGCGTGCCGCCGTTCGAATCCGAGAAGGCCATTGCCCTGATCGAGTCGCAGCTGGGCGCGAAGATCAACGACGTTTTCAGCCGTTTCGACGTTGCGCCACTGGCCTCGGCCTCGGTCGCGCAGGTGCATGCTGCACGCCTGAAGACCGGCGAAGAGGTGGTGGTCAAGGTCGTGCGTCCCGGCCTGAAACCGGTCATCGGCTCGGACCTCGCCTGGCTGTTCATCCTCGCCAAAATCGCCGAACGTTTGTCCGCAGACGCTCGCCTGCTGCATCCGGTGGATGTGGTCGCTGACTACGAAAAGACCATCTACGACGAACTCGACCTGTTGCGCGAAGCAGCCAACTCCAGCCAGCTGCGCCGTAATTTCGAAGGCTCGACGATGCTGTACGTGCCTCAGGTTTACTGGGACTGGTGCCGCCCGAAAGTGCTGGTGATGGAGCGCATCTACGGCGTTCAGGTCACGGATCTCGCGACCCTGGCCGATCAGCGCACCGACATGAAAAAGCTCGCCGAACGCGGTGTGGAGCTGTTCTTCACTCAGGTGTTCCGCGACAGCTTCTTTCACGCCGACATGCACCCCGGCAACATTTTCGTCAGCACGGTGGCGCCATGGGACCCGCAGTACATTGCCATCGACTGCGGCATCGTCGGCAGCCTGACCCCGGAAGACCAGGATTATCTGGCGCGCAACCTGTTCGCCTTCTTCAAGCGCGATTACCGTCGCGTGGCCCAGTTGCACATCGATTCGGGCTGGGTGCCGGCCGAGACCAAGCTCAACGAATTCGAAGCCGCGATCCGCACCGTGTGCGAGCCGATCTTCGAGAAGCCGCTCAAGGACATCTCTTTCGGTCAGGTACTGATGCGCCTGTTCCAGACCGCGCGCCGCTTCAATATGGAAGTCCAGCCGCAACTGGTGCTGCTGCAAAAGACGCTGCTCAACATCGAAGGCCTGGGCCGTCAGCTGTACCCGGAGCTGGACCTGTGGAGCACCGCGCAGCCGTTCCTGGAGCGCTGGATGCGTGAGCGCGTCAGCCCGAAAACGCTGATCGGTAACTTGCAGTCACAAGTTGAGCAGATCCCGCATCTGGCCAACATGACCCGCGACCTGCTCGAACGCCTGTCGCAGCCGCACACCAGCGACCCACCGCCGCCATACAGCCACAAGGGCGATCACTGGGCCCTGCGCCTGATCGGCGCGGGCTTGCTCGCAGGTGGGGTGGTGCTGGCCACCGCCCATACTCAATCGGGTGCAGAGCTGATGACCATGAGCGCCTGGCCTGCGTTGCTGATGCTGGTGGCAGGGCTCTATCTGGTCGTTCGCCGATAGCCATCAGGCCGAGCCGCTGGCACACTAGCCCATCCACAGAGCGGCCGGAGCCGACGATGAAAGACTGGCTGGACGAGATTAAATGGGACAGTGACGGTTTGGTCCCCGCGATTGCGCAAGACCACAAGACCGGGCGCGTCCTGATGATGGCCTGGATGAACCGTGAAGCCCTGAGCCTGACCGCTCAGGAGAACCGCGCCATTTACTGGTCGCGTTCACGTGGCAAACTGTGGCGCAAAGGCGAAGAATCGGGCCATGTGCAAAAACTGCACGAGCTGCGTCTGGACTGTGATGCCGACGTCATCATCCTGATGGTCGAGCAGATCGGTGGCATCGCCTGCCACACCGGCCGTGAAAGCTGCTTCTATCGGGTTTTTGAGGGTGCAGGCGAAGAAGCAGGCTGGAAAACCGTGGACCCGGTGCTCAAAGACCCGGAATCCATTTATCAAGCAGGACACTGAACATGACTGATACCTTGTCTCGCCTGGCGCAGGTGCTCGAAGAGCGCAAAGGCGCGGCTGCCGATTCCTCCTACGTCGCCAGCCTCTACCACAAAGGGCTGAACAAGATTCTGGAGAAGGTCGGCGAAGAGTCGGTCGAAACCATCATCGCCGCCAAGGACGCTGCCATCAGCGGTGACTGCAGCGATGTCATCTACGAAACCGCTGACTTGTGGTTCCATAGCATGGTCATGCTCGCAGCGCTGGGCCAGCATCCACAAGCCGTACTCGATGAACTGGACCGCCGTTTCGGGCTGTCCGGCCACGCCGAAAAAGCAGCTCGCTCGGCGGAATAAACACCGGGCCTGCGGGCCCCGAATTTCTTGTGAGGAACGCGTCATGGGCATTTTTGACTGGAAACACTGGATCGTCATTCTTGTGGTCGTCGTGCTGATCTTCGGCACCAAGAAACTCAAGAACCTGGGCACTGACGTCGGCGAGTCGATCAAGGGCTTCCGCAAAGCCATGAATGACGATGAAAAAGGCCCTGAGCAGCCACCGGTGCAACCACAGCAGACCGCTCAGCCAACGCCGCCGCCGACCCAACCGCTGCATCAGCCGCACACCATCGACGGCACTGCGCAGAAAGTCGAAGAGCCCATCCGCAAAGACTAGGTCGTGACGCATGTTTGGTATCAGCTTCTCTGAACTGCTGCTGGTCGGCCTCGTCGCCCTGCTGGTCTTGGGCCCCGAGCGCCTGCCGGGGGCCGCGCGTACGGCCGGGCTCTGGGTCGGACGCCTGAAACGCAGCTTCAACGCGATCAAACAGGAAGTTGAGCGCGAAATCGGCGCCGACGAGATTCGTCGTCAATTGCATAACGAACACATCCTTTCGCTGGAAGAAGAAGCGCGCAAGATCATGCAGCCCCAGGCCCGCGCAGCCGCGCCTGAACCCGCGCCCTCAGCGCTGGATGCCGCACCGACGCCCAGCGCGGAAAACAACCCGGCGCCTGTTGCCGAGCCGGCACCTGTGAGCACTGCGGTGATCTCCGAGCCGGTCAAGGTTGAAACGGCCGAGCCTGTGGCCACACCCGCCACGGCAACGTCGACCACCACTGCGTCCGGTACGCCTTCTGCCAACGATTCGACACAGCCCCCACGAGCCCCATGAGCGAAATTCCGGAAAACGACCAGCAAATGCCGCTGGTCTCGCACCTCACTGAACTGCGCTCGCGTCTGCTGCGTTGTGTGCTGGCGATCTTCGTGATCTTCGGCGCGCTGTTCTACTTCACGCAGAAGATCTACACCTTCGTCTCGGCGCCGCTGCGCAAGTTCTTGCCCGAAGGCGCGACGATGATCGCCACCGACGTGGCCTCGCCGTTCCTGACGCCGTTCAAGCTGACCATGATGGTCGCGCTGTTCCTGGCCATGCCGGTGATCCTCTATCAGATCTGGGGCTTCATCGCGCCGGGCCTGTACAAGCACGAAAAACGCGTGGCGGTGCCGCTGCTGATTTCCAGCATCATCCTGTTCTACGCAGGCATGGCGTTCGCGTATTTCCTCGTGTTCCCGCTGATTTTCCACTTCTTCGCCAGCGTCACCCCGGAAGGCGTGTCGATGATGACGGACATCGCCAGTTACCTGGACTTCGTCATGACGCTGTTTCTGGCATTCGGCGTGGCCTTCGAGATTCCGGTCGCGGTCGTATTGCTGGTGTGGATCGGCATCGTCGACGTGAAGTACCTGAAAAAGATCCGCCCGTACGTGATCATCGGCTGCTTCGTGGTCGGCATGATCCTCACGCCGCCGGACATCTTCTCGCAGACGCTGCTGGCCGTGCCGATGTGGCTGCTGTTCGAAATCGGCGTGCTGTGCAGTTCGATGGTGACCAAACGCGGTGACCATGAGGACGACGAAAAGGCCGAAGACAAACAAGACCAGCCACCAGCGACCCAGCCGTGAACCTGCTGCTCCTGGAAGAAGCCGATTTCATCTCGGCTGACCGCGTGATCCTGCGCGACCGGCGCCTGACGCACATCCAAGAGGTGCATCGCTCGGAAGTGGGTGACACGCTGCGCGTCGGTCGCGTGGGCGGGTTGCTGGGCAGTGCGCAGTTGCTGCGCCTGGAACCTCGCGAGGCCGAGCTTTCCGTCAGCTTTGATCGCGAGCCGCCTGCCAAACTGCCGCTGACCCTGGTCCTCGCCCTGCCCCGCCCAAAAATGCTGCGTCGGGTGTTTCAGACCGTGGCGACCATGGGCGTGCCGAAGGTCATTCTGGTCAACAGTTACCGCGTTGAAAAAAGCTTCTGGCAGACCCCGTTTCTCGAGCCTGCGGCGATCCGCGAGCAACTGATTCTCGGTCTTGAGCAGGCTCGGGACAGCGTGTTGCCGGAGATCATCATCGAGAAGCGCTTCAAGCCGTTCGTCGAAGACCGGCTGCCAGCGATTGTCGACGGCACGCTGGGGCTGGTGGGGCATCCGGGGGACTTTCCGGCCTGTCCGCGGGCAGTTGATGAGCCTGTGACGCTGGCCATCGGCCCGGAAGGCGGCTGGATTCCCTACGAAATCGACCTGCTGCGCGCCTCGGGGTTGAACCCGGTACAGCTTGGGGAGCGCATTTTGCGGGTTGAAACGGCAGTGACGGCGCTGCTTGCCCGGTTGTTCTAGACATCTGAATCACCTCCGCCCTCCGGGCAGAATCAAAAACAGCTCGACTCCGCATGTCCATGCGCATTGGCAGAATCACCCTCTCTTTAGTGCTTCAGCTTGGTGCAATCGCGCCGATAGCCTTGCGTCCATAAAAATAACGCGCAAGGAATCATCATGTACCGCTGGATTGCCCAACGCCTCGGAAACGTCAGTGTCAGTCGCAAACTCACGATCGGTTTCGGCCTGGTACTGCTGCTGACGTTGATCATCACGGCCACCGGCTGGTCGAGCGTGTCGTCATTGATTGATCGCGGCGACAAGCTGGCGAAGATCTCGCAGATCAGCGAGCAGACCATGGAGCTGCGCACCGCGCGCATGGCGTATGAAAGCCAGTCCAACGCCGATACCGCGAAGGCCGTCATGACCGCGTTGGACAAGCTCGATGGCGACCTCAAGATCGCCTACGCCCGCATCAGCGGTGCTGACGACCTCAAGTTGCTTGATGCCCAGATCCAGGCCGCCGCCGATTACCGTCGTGCCTTCGATGACATGAGCAAGGCGATTCAGGTGCGTGAAGCCAGCCGCGCCAACCTGGGCGCCACCGCCGACGCCGCCGTGGCCGAGGTCAACAAGATCGAAGAGGCGCTGATCCAGCACGACAACATCCTGCAATTCAACAGCGCCGTGGGCGTGAGCAAGCAGATCCAGCAGGCGCGCTTTCAGGTGCGCGGCTACACCTTCAGCGGCAATCCGGATTTCGAGAAGAACGCCAATGCCGCCATCGACGAAGCCATCGTCGGCGTGAACACCCTCGCAGGCGACGTTTCTTCGCAATACATCCCACAGCTGCAACGGGCGAATCTGGCGCTCAAGGGTTATCGCGCAGCCGTCGGTCAGTATCGCGATGCGCAGCAGGTCAGCCGTCAGGCGCTGGAAAAAATGGCCGCACTGGGCCAGGACCTGCTCGATTTGAGCGACAAGCTGACCGCCTCGCAGAATAACAAGCGAGACGTCGACAGCCGTCAGGCGCAGTCGATGCTGGGTCTGGCGACTGTTTTGGCGATGTTCTTCGGTGTGCTCGCGGCCTGGGCCATCACCCGTCAGATCACCCTGCCGCTGAAACAGACCCTCATCGCCGTGGACCGCGTCGCTTCGGGCGACCTGACCCACAACCTCACCCTGGGCCGTCGCGATGAACTGGGCCAGCTGCAGAGCAGCATCCAGCGCATGACCATCAGCCTGCGTGAGCTGATCGGCGGCATCAGCGACGGCGTGACGCAAATCGCCAGCGCCGCTGAAGAGCTGTCTGCCGTCACCGAGCAGACCAGCGCCGGAGTCAACAGCCAGAAGGTCGAGACCGATCAGGTGGCGACTGCGATGCATCAAATGACCGCTACCGTGCAGGAAGTCGCACGCAACGCCGAGGAGGCCTCCGAAGCCGCCGTGGCAGCCGATCAGCAGGCTCGCGAGGGTGACAAAGTGGTCAACGAGGCCATCGCCCAGATCGAGCGTCTGGCCAGCGAGGTGGGGCATTCCACCGAGGCCATGGGCGAGCTCAAGCGCGAAAGCGACAAGATCGGCAGCGTGCTCGACGTGATCAAGTCCGTGGCCCAGCAAACCAACCTGCTGGCGCTCAACGCAGCCATTGAAGCCGCGCGTGCGGGCGAGGCCGGGCGTGGCTTTGCCGTGGTGGCCGATGAGGTGCGCAGCCTGGCCCAGCGCACGCAGAAATCCACCGAAGAGATCGAAGACCTGATTGCCGGGCTACAGAACGGCACCCAGCAAGTGGCAACGATCATGGACAACAGCCGCGAGCTGACCAGCAGCAGCGTGG